>JBAVCR010000094.1:0-15580 GCA_049586815.1 Anaeromyxobacteraceae bacterium | reverse complement strand
GGCGGAGAAGGAGAGCTGGCCGTTCGCCTGGACGGTTCCGCTGCCCGGATTCAGCGCGACGGAGAGGACCTTCTCGGCGCCGACGGTGACGACGGCCTGGGCGGTCTTCGTGGGGTCGGCCTGGCTGACGGCCATGACGTGGTAGGTGCCCGGGGAACCCGGCGCGACGTAGGCGCCGTTCGTGATGGTGCCGGCGCCGGCCTCCACGATGGTCCAGGTGACGGCGGTGTTCGAGGCGTTCGTCACGGTGGCGGTGAAGACCTGGCCCTTGCAGGCGTCGAGGGCGGCGGTGGCGGGGCTGATGGAGACGGCGACGGCGGGCGGGGGCGCGACGGGCGCGCTCACCGTCACGGTGGCGGACGCGCTCTTCGAGGTGTCGGCCTGGCTCGTGGCGACGACGTGGCAGGTCGCGCCGGTGCTGGGGGCGGTGTACACGCCGGCCGGGGTGACGGCCCCGCAGGAAGCGCCCTCGGCGACGGACCATGTGACCGAGCGGGTGGTGGATCCGGCGACGGCGGCCGCGAAGGTGACGGAGCCGCCCGCGGGCACGGTGACCGTCGCGGGATCGACCGCAACGGTCACCGGCTGGGCGGTCGCTGTCCTCTTCACGCGGACCACGCTCGTGCCGCCGCCCTTCACGGAGGCGCCCGTGGCGCCCGAGGTTGCGACGACGCTCTCGGCGCGTACGTGGAAGGTGCCCTCGGCAGCGGGAGCCGTGTAGACGCCGCTCGAGTCGACGGTGCCGCCGTCGGCCTCGTCGACCGACCACTTCACCGAGGTGTTGGCGGTGCCGGTGACCTGGGCGGCGAAGCGGACCGAGTCGCCGGGCTGGAGGTCGGTCTCGGTCGGGGCGGTCACCACCACGATGGTCTGGCCCGCCGGCGGATCGACCACCGGCTGGGCGCCCAGCTGCGGCTCGACGGCAGACCCGCCGCAGGCGGTGGTGAGCACGGCGGCAAGGACGACGGCAAAAAGGACGGTCGAGCGGCGGTTCATTCCCCGGGCCTCCAGGCGTGAGACTGCTGGCTTCGCCGCCGGGTCCCCTCCCGAGTGACGAACCCCACGGGCACCGTACGTCGCCGCGCGTCATCACGTAACCCCACGAAGAGGCTAAGGAAAATACACATGTATGCCCACAAGGGGAGTAGACCTAGGGGGCAGGAGCACCGGCCCCCACCTGTCGGGCGGAGTGCACGTCGGTCGGCAGGCGAGCGGCAGGGCGACCCGACCGATTCCCTGCCCCCTCCGGACGGCCCGATCCGGGCCGCTCCGCGCTTGACCCGCTGCGTCGCGATGCGAGAAACTTCGCGGTTCGCCCCGCGGCATGAGGGCGCCGCGACGACGGTTTTCGAGGAAGGGCAGGGGCCGGGGCGGAAGCGGGCCCGCGATCCGGACGGATGTGGTTTCCCCGCGGTGGAAGGACGACAGGGACGATGACGACGGGGCAACCGGAGAAGCAGGGGCTCTACGACCCGGCCAACGAGCACGACGCCTGCGGGTTCGGGTTCGTCGTGGACATCGCCGGCCGGAAATCCCACTCCATCGTGCAGCAGGCCCTGCAGGTGCTCGTGAACCTGGAGCACCGCGGCGCCGCCGGGGCGGAGAAGAACACCGGCGACGGCGCCGGGATCCTCCTCCAGTCGCCCGACGCCTTCCTGCGCAAGGAGGCGGCGAGGCTCGGCATCGAGCTGCCCCGCGTGGGCCGCTACGCCGCCGGCATGGTCTTCCTCCCCGCCGACGCGCCGAGCCGCACCGCCTGCGAGCGGAAGCTCGAGGAGGTGGTCCGCGCCGAGGGGCAGCTCGTCCTCGGGTGGCGCGACGTCCCGTTCGACGCCTCGACCCTCGGTGACATGGCCAAGGCCAGCCAGCCGGTGATCCGGATCGTCTTCATCGGCGCCGGCGCCGTGGCCGACGACGTGATGGCCTTCGAGCGCAAGCTCTACGTCATCCGCCGCCTGGCCCGGAAGTCGATCCTCCGCTCCAACATCCCGGGGAGGCGCGAGTACTACGTCGCCAGCATGTCGGCCCGCACCCTCGTCTACAAGGGGATGCTGAACGCCGGGCAGCTGCGCGAGTTCTACCCGGATCTCTCCGATCCGGAGATGGCGTCGGCCATCGCCATGGTCCACTCCCGCTTCTCCACCAACACCTTCCCGAGCTGGTCACGCGCCCATCCGTACCGGTTCATCTCGCACAACGGCGAGATCAACACCCTGCGGGGCAACATCAACTGGATGCACGCCCGGCAGAGCCAGATGGCCTCCCGGCTCTTCGGCGAGGACCTCAAGAAGGTCCTCACCGTCGTCGACACCGATGGCTCCGACTCGGCCATGTTCGACAACGTGCTCGAGCTCTTGCACCTCTCGGGCCGCTCGCTCCCGCACGCCATGATGATGATGGTGCCGGAGCCCTGGGCCAAGCACGAGTCGATGAGCCCGGAGAAGCGCGCCTTCTACGAGTTCCACTCCTGCATCATGGAGCCCTGGGACGGCCCGGCCTCCATCGCCTTCACCGACGGTGAGCTGGTGGGCGCCACGCTGGACCGCAACGGCCTGCGCCCGGCCCGCTACTACGTGACCCACGACGGGCTGGTGGTGATGGCCTCCGAGGTGGGCGTCCTCGACATCCCCGCGGCCAACGTGAAGCAGAAGGGGCGTCTCCAGCCCGGTCGCATGTTCGTGGTCGACACCCGCGAGAAGCGGATCGTCCCCGACGACGAGCTGAAGCAGCGCATCGCCACCGCCGAGCCCTACGCCGAGTGGCTGAAGCAGTACCTGGTGAAGCTCGAGGACCTGCCGAAGCCCCCCTCGGTGCACGAGCCGGACCACGAGACCGTGCTGCGCCGCCAGGAGACCTTCGGCTACACCGCCGAGGATCTCAAGACCATCATCGCTCCCATGGCCACGACCGGCAGCGAGCCGCTCGGGTCGATGGGCACCGACACGCCGCTCGCCGTCCTCTCCGAGAAGCCCCAGCTCCTCTACGGCTACTTCAAGCAGCTCTTCGCCCAGGTCACGAACCCTCCCGTGGACGCCATCCGCGAGGAGCTCATTATGGGCATCGAGACCGCGGTGGGCCCCGAGCGGAACATGCTCGAGCCCACCCCGGAGTGCTGCCACCAGATCGAGGTCCCCACCCCGGTCCTCACCAACGAGGACCTGGAGCGCATCCGCGCCCTCGACGGCGGGCCCGAGAGCCGCGGTTTCCGCGCCATCACGCTGCCGGCGCTCTTCCCGGTGGCCGACGGCGGCGCCGGGCTGCGCAAGGCCATCGAGGACATGCAGGTGCAGGCCTCGGAGGCCATCGCCGAGGGGCACAACCTGCTCATCATCTCCGACCGCGGCCACGACGAGTGGGACGCGCCCATCCCGGCGCTGCTCGCGGTGTCGTCGGTGCACCACCACCTGCTCCGCGAGGGCACCCGCACCCGCGTGGGCATCGTGGTCGAGTCGGGCGAGCCGCGCGAGGTGCACCACTTCGCCCTGCTCATCGGCTACGGCGCCAGCGCCGTGAACCCGTACCTCGCCTTCGAGACCATCCACGACCAGGTCCGCCAGGGACTCATCCCCGGACCGGCGGCCAAGGCGGAGAAGAAGTTCATCAAGGCCATCAACAAGGGGATCGTGAAGGTGATCTCCAAGATGGGGATCTCCACCATCCAGAGCTACCACGGCGCCCAGGTCTTCGAGGCGGTGGGGCTGAACCAGGACTTCATCGACGAGTACTTCACCTGGACCGCGAGCCGCATCGGCGGCGTGGGCATCGACGTGGTGGCGCGCGAGGTGAAGGACCGGCACTACCGGGCCTACCCGCCCCGGGCCATCCGCCACACCACGCTCGGCACCGGCGGGCAGTACCAGTACCGGGCCGACGGGGAGTACCACCTCTTCAACCCGGAGACGGTGCACCGCCTCCAGCACGCCTGTCGCACCGGCAGCTACGCCGCCTACAAGGAGTACGCGGCGCTCGTGAACAACCAGTCGCGGACCCTCTGCACCCTCCGCGGCCTCATGGACTTCAAGCAGAACGCCAAGCCGGTGGCGCTCGCCGAGGTCGAGTCGGTCGAGTCGCTCCTGAAGCGCTTCAAGACCGGCGCCATGAGCTACGGGTCGATCTCCAAGGAGGCGCACGAGGCGCTCGCCATCGCCATGAACCGGATCGGCGGCAAGTCCAACACCGGGGAGGGCGGGGAGGACCCGGCCCGCTTCCAGCCGATGCAGAACGGCGACTCGAAGAACAGCGCCATCAAGCAGGTGGCCTCGGGGCGCTTCGGCGTGACGAGCGACTACCTGGTGAACGCCCAGGAGCTGCAGATCAAGATCGCCCAGGGCGCGAAGCCGGGTGAGGGCGGGCAGCTGCCCGGCCACAAGGTCTACCCGTGGATCGCCAAGGTGCGCCACTCCACGCCGGGTGTGGGGCTCATCTCGCCGCCCCCGCACCACGACATCTACTCCATCGAGGACCTGGCCCAGCTCATCCACGATCTCAAGAACGCCAACCGGGGGGCCCGGGTCTCGGTGAAGCTCGTCGCCGAGGTGGGGGTGGGCACCATCGCCGCAGGCGTCGCCAAGGCGCACGCCGACGTCATCCTCATCTCGGGGTACGACGGCGGCACCGGCGCCTCGCCGCTCACCTCCATCAAGCACGCCGGCATTCCCTGGGAGCTCGGCCTCGCCGAGGCCCACCAGGTGCTGCTCCTCAACAACCTGCGCTCGCGGGTCACCGTGGAGGCCGACGGCCAGCTGAAGACCGGGCGGGACGTCGCCATCGCCGCCCTGCTCGGCGCGGAGGAGTTCGGCTTCGCCACGGCGCCGCTCGTCGTGCTCGGGTGCGTCATGATGCGGGTCTGCCACCTCAACACCTGCCCGGTGGGCGTCGCCACCCAGGACCCCGAGCTGCGCAAGCGCTTCACCGGCGACCCGGCCCACGTCGTCAACTTCATGCGCTTCGTGGCCACCGAGCTGCGCGAGTACATGGCCGAGCTGGGCTTCCGCAACCTCGACGAGATGGTCGGGCACCCCGAGCGGCTGGAGATGCGCCGCGCCGTCGACCACTGGAAGGCGCGCAACCTCGACTTCAGCCGCATCCTCTTCCAGCCCAAGGTGCCCCGCGAGTGGGGGCGCACCTGCCAGATCGCCCAGGACCACGGAATCGAGCAGTCGCTCGACGTGACCACGCTGCTCGACCTGTGCCGCCCGGCCATCGAGGGGGGCAAGCGCGTCGAGGCCACGGTGGCCATCCGCAACGTGAACCGGGTGGTGGGCACCATCACCGGCAGCGAGGTGACGCGCCGCTGGGGCCCGAAGGGACTCCCCGAGGACACCATCCACCTCACCCTGCGCGGCTCGGCGGGGCAGAGCTTCGGGGCCTTCGTGCCCCCGGGCATGACGCTCGAGCTGGAGGGGGACGCGAACGACTACATCGGCAAGGGGCTCTCCGGCGGACGCATCGTGGTCCGTCCCCCGGCCGGCTCCACCTTCGTCCCCGAGGAGAACGTCATCGTCGGGAACGTGGCCTTCTACGGCGCCACCGGCGGCGAGGCCTTCATCCGCGGCGTGGCCGGCGAGCGCTTCTGCGTGCGCAACTCCGGGGTCACCGCGGTCGTGGAGGGTGTGGGCGACCACGCCTGCGAGTACATGACCGGCGGGCGCGTGGTGGTGCTGGGCCGCACCGGCCGCAACTTCGGGGCCGGCATGTCGGGCGGCATCGCCTACGTGCTCGACGAGGCGGGCGACTTCGAGAAGGTGCTGAACCGCGAGATGGTCGACCAGGAGCCGCTCACCTCGCCCGGGGAGCTCGACGAGGTCCGCGCGCTCGTGGAGCGCCACGTGCGCCACACCGGCTCGGCCCTCGGCCAGCGCATCCTCGACGGCTGGACGGCGTTCGCGTCGAAGTTCGTGCGGGTGGTGCCGAACGACTACCGGCGCGTGCTCGAGGCCCAGGCCCGCATGCGGGCGAAGGGGCTCTCCTTCGAGGAGGCCGAGATGGCCGCCTTCGAGGAGAACGCGCGCGACGAGGCGCGCGTGGGCGGGAACTGAGTCGGCTTCGACCGAGCGAGAGGCGACGAGACCATGGGCAAGCCGACGGGATTCATCGAGTACGAGCGGGAGCCGGCGCACGACCGGTCGCCCGCGGAGCGCATCCGGGACTGGAACGAGTTCCACCCGCCGGTGCCGGAGGAGACGCTGCGCGTGCAGGGCGCGCGCTGCATGGACTGCGGGCTCCCCTTCTGCCACACCGGCAAGCTCATCGCCGGGATGGCCTCGGGCTGTCCCATCAACAACCTCATCCCGGAGTGGAACGACCTCGTCTACAAGGGGCAGTGGCAGGAGGCGCTCATCCGCCTCCAGAAGACGAACAACTTCCCCGAGTTCACCGGGCGCGTCTGCCCGGCGCCCTGCGAGGGCTCCTGCACGGTCGGCATCTCCGGCGATCCGGTCACCATCAAGTCGATCGAGGTGTCGATCATCGACCGGGCCTTCGAGGAAGGCTGGGTCACGCCGGATCGGCCGCAGACCCGCACCGGCTACAAGGTGGCCGTGGTCGGCAGCGGGCCGGCCGGCCTCGCCTGCGCCGCCCAGCTGAACCGCGCCGGCCACTCGGTCACCGTCTTCGAGCGCGCCGACCGCATCGGCGGGCTCCTCATGTACGGCATCCCCAACATGAAGCTCGACAAGGGGATCGTGCAGCGGCGCGTGAACCTCATGGCCGACTCGGGCATCCGCTTCATCACCGGCACCGAGGTGGGCAAGCACATCCCGGTGCGCCGCATCCTGAACGACTACGACGCGGCGGTGCTGTGCATCGGCGCCACCAAGGCGCGCGACCTGCCCGTCGACGGGCGGAGCCTCCACGGCATCCACCTGGCCATGGACTTCCTCGGCAAGAACACGAAGAGCCTTCTCGACTCCGGGCTCGGGGACGGCAAGTACATCAGCGCCGCAGGCCGCGACGTGGTGGTCATCGGCGGCGGCGACACCGGCAACGACTGCGTGGGCACCTCCATCCGCCACGGCGCCCGGAGCGTCACCCAGCTCGAGATCCTCCCCCGGTCGCCCGACCGCCGGGCCGCCGACAACCCCTGGCCCCAGTGGCCCAAGGTCCACCGCACCGACTACGGGCAGGAGGAGGCGGCGGCGAAGTTCGGCAAGGACCCGCGCATCTTCGGCATCTCCACGAAGAAGTTCGTGGGCGATGCCCAGGGCCGGGTGAAGGAGCTCCACACCGTCGCCGTCGAGTGGGTGAAGGACCCGGACGGCCGCTTCGGCCCCCGCGAGGTTCCGGGCTCGGAGAAGGTCATCCCGGCCGACCTCGTGCTCCTCGCGCTCGGCTTCACCGGGCCGGAGCGCACCGGGGCGGTGGCCGAGCTCGGCGTGCGCCTCGACGACCGCGGCAACGTCTGGACCGACGACGAGAAGATGACGAGCGTCCCGGGCGTGTTCGCGGCCGGCGACGTCTCCCGCGGCCAGTCGCTCATCGTCTGGGCCATCCACGAGGGGCGCCGGGCGGCGCGCGGCGTCGACCGCTTCCTCATGCAGGGCGAGAGCTACCTTCCGGGTTGAGAGCCGGCCAGGCCTGCCCCCGCCTCGTCAGCGGAGGATGTCCCGGAGCGGTTCCACGATGCCTCGCTGGACGAGCGTGTTCCGGTCGCTAACCGGGTTCCACCCGAGGACCTGCTTGGTGCGGGTGCAATCGAAGAATGCCCGCTGCGTGCGGCTCTCCCAGTCCCGGTAGCTCGGGAGGCGCCGTTCGCTGTGGCGCACGGCCACCTTCACGACCCACTTGGCCATGTCGATCGCGTAGAACGTGGCGGGAGACGTGACCTTTCGCCGGATTCGCATCGATCCGGCCTTGTCGAGCTCGTCCAGGTACTCCTGCGCGGACAGGTACGGATCCGCGATCAGGTTGAACGATTGTCCCTCGATCCCCGGCCTTCGCAGCGTCGCCACGAGCCCGGATGCCACGTCCTCGACGAGGACGAGGGGCAGCTTGTTGCGACCGGGTCCCCAGGTCTCGCACACCGATCCGTACCACCACATTCCCACGCCCCAGTGGAACGGACTGCCCCCTCGACCGATCACGATGCCGGGGCGCACCACGACGAGCGGCAGCCGTCGGGTCCGGTGCATGTCCCAGAGCAGGGCCTCGGACGCGGCCTTGGCCCGTGCGTAGAGGTTCCTCCGATGGATCGACGGGTCGAGAGGGGTCTCCTCGGTGATCGTCCCGGCACGGGATCCGGCGTAGTAGGAATCGATCGTGCCCGTGTAGATGAATCGCTGGACGCCGCTCTCCAGGGCGGCTTCCGCCACGCCGCGGGTCGCCTCGATCTCGTGACGTTGCCAGTCCGACCACGCCTTCACGTCGGGGCGCGCCAGGTGGAACACGCACTCGATGCCCTTCATCGCCTGGAGGAGCGACTCACGTGACTCGAGGTTGCCGGCCACGATGTCCACAGGCGAATCGACGAGGTCCCGGGGGAGCTTCGATGGACTTCGGGCGAGCACCCGGACGCCCTCTCCGCCCGCAACCAGCTGCCGGACCAGCTCCCGGCCGATGAAACCGGTGGCGCCGATCACGAGGACCCGCGGCGGCTTGCCGACTGCAGCCCGGGCCGGAGGAGCGGCCCGGGTCTTCGACGTCGCCCCCGAGCGTTCCACGATGCGCTCGCAGACCGCGATCACGCGAGCCCCCGTCTCCGCGGAGATCCGATCGTCGAGCTCGCCGCCGAGGGCGCCGTAAAAGGACTCGAGCGAACTTGCGATGGAAGCCTCGTAGGGGTTTCCCCGCTTCGCGAGTCGGGCCTTCGCCAGGACGTAGCGCCCCAGGGTTCGACGGGCCTGGGACGCGAGGCTCCGTGCCTCTGCCGTGACCATGGCGTGCCGGTCGAAGTCCTCGCTGAGCGGCTCGTGGCGGTGCATGGCGAAGGTGTTCCGGTCGAGGTCGACCGTGGCGCTGCCCAGCGACCCGCGAACGTGGATGGAATGCTCCGCGAACCCGGGAACGAACGAGAACCGGAGGTCGAACGCCGTCGGCCCCCGATGCCCGTTCACCGACCATCGACGAAAGAAGGGCTGGCCGTTGGGCAGGTCGATGGCGTTCGAGGCCTCGGCGTCGAGAGATTCCGGTTCCCCCAGCAGGTCCAGGAGGTGGGCCACCGAGTGGGACCCGATCTCGAGGAGGATCCGGTCCGGTCGCGCGAGCATCCAGGCGTCGAACGGGCCGTGTGTGGCCTGGGGCAGCTCTCGGTTCCAGGTCACGGTGACGTGATCGAGTCGACCGAGGTCTCCCTGGCGCAGATGGGTCCGGAGTCGCTCGAACGGCTCGGCGTAGAGGAAGTTGTGGCCGACGCCGAGGCTCAGGCCCGCCTCCCTGGCCGTCCGCGCGAGCTCGGCACATTCGGCCGAGCTCGGGCACATCGGCTTCTCCATCCAGACGTGAACCCCAGCGGACAGGGCCTGCCGCGCTGCGGCGAAGTGGCCGTCGGGCGGGAGCAGGACGTGAACCGCGTCGAGGCGAGACCCGGCGAGCATGGCCTCCAGGGAGGTGTGAACGCCCAGAATGCCGTGCTTGCCCGCCAGCGCGCGTGCTCGCCCTTCGACCGTGTCGCAGACGGCCGCGAGCTCGACGCCCGGGACGGAGCGGAGCGCCCGGGCGTGCCAGTCGGCGATGTATCCTGCCCCCAGAAGTCCGACGCGGCGAGGCCCCGCCACCCCCTTGGCCCCGTGCTTCCCCCCAACGTTGTTCATGGACGTTCCTCCGGACCCTTGTGTTCGATGATGGCAGCGGGCTTCCCCAGACCCCGCCTGAGGTGGAACTCCAGAAGGCCGACGAGCTCAGGAAAGTTGGCGAGGACGATGAACCTGGCGTACAGGCTGGCGTCGGAAGGCGACCAGCCGCGCCGCCGGCCCTGCCGGTAGAGCCGAGCGACCTGAAGGGGGTACGCAAGGAGGAGCGCAAGCCCCGCCCCTCCCGTGGCGATTGCGGCCACCATCGAGGTGACGGGAAGCGCCAGGCCCCAGAAGAGGATGCGGCGGTTCTCTCGCACGAAATGGCGATCCTGGCCGCTTCCGTGCAGGGCCGATCCCTGGGCGTATGCGAAGCCGGAGCGGCGGGCGCGCTGCCACCATTGCCGGAAGCGGGTCATCCCCGTTTCGTGGACGACCATCGGGGCGTCCAGCCGGACGATGCGCCCGCCGGCGCGCCGGAGGCGCAGGCAGAGCTCGTCGTCCTCGGCGGCGATCACGCCCTCGCGGAAGCCGCCGACGGCGCGAAACGAGGAGGCGCGCACCATCATGTTGCCGCCGCAGGCCTTTACCTCGCCCGCGGGTTGCTGCCATTCGAGGGAACAAAGGCGGTTGTAGACCGAGGACTCCGGGCTCCTTTCGCGCACGGTCCCGCACGCTGCGGCGACATCCGAGCGCTCCGACAGGAGACCCAGGCAACGATCGATCCAGGAGCCCTCGAGTTCGCAGTCCCCGTCGACGAACTGGACGCAGTCGAGGTCGGGATGCTCGGCGAGGATGGCGGCGAAGCCCTCGTTGCGTGCCCGGGCCGCGCTGAAGGGACGACCCGGGTCCAGGCAAACGACCGGGAAACCCAGTTCACGGGCACGGTCCACGCTGCCGTCTCGCGATCCGGAGTCGACGTAGACGGCATGCGCCCCGGACGCGCCGACCGAGCGGAGGGAGTCCACAAGACGGGCCCCCTCGTTGCGTCCAATCACGACGACCCCGGATCGCAGCTGCCTCATGATGCGGGAGGGCCCCACGAGGTCGCACGGGCGACTCGAGCCGAGGAGTGGGTCCAGATCGACAAGGGGTGGACGACCGCCATCGCCTTCGTACCTAGCACGAGGGGGATCGACCGGCTATCCCTGAGAGCCGGGGACGGGATGGGCGTGCAGGCGAGTGAGTTTCGTCGGGCCCTTTCCGTGACGGGGCGAAGGACCGGCTCGAGGTGCGGGCCCGTCACCATGGTTCTTGCGGGAAGCAACGCCTCATGAGAAGCACGAGCCCTGGAATGAAGGCGGACGCGCCCCGGCGGCGCACGGGAGAGTCATGAAGGTCTTCGTGACGGGTCACAAGGGATACATCGGAAGCCACCTGGTCGACGTGCTCAAGCAGGCTGGTCATTCCGTGGTCGGGTGCGACCTGGGACTCTACGAGGGCTGTGCGTGGGAGCCACTCGTGCCCCCCGACGTCGACCTGGCAAAGGACGTTCGCACGGTCGAGCCGTGGGATCTCGACGGGTGCGACGCGGTGATGCACCTCGCGGCCATCTCCAATGACCCGATGGGAGCGCTCGACGCCAGCCTGACCCTGAGCGTGAACCGCGACGCGTCGGTGCGCCTGGCCAGGATCGCGAAGCAGGCCGGGGTGCCGCGATTCCTCTTCGCAGGCAGCTGTTCGGTCTACGGCAAGGGGGCCAAGCTCGACCTGGACGAGAGCGACCCGCTGTACCCGCTCACGGCCTACGCGCAGTCCAAGATCGAGACCGAGAAGCTCGTCTCGGAGCTCGCTGACGCGAGCTTCAGCCCCACCTATCTCCGGAACTCCACCGCGTACGGTCACTCGCCGATGCTTCGCATCGACCTCGTGGTCAACAACCTGCTGGGCTCCGCGCTGGCGTACGGGGAGATCCGGATCCAGTCGGACGGCACGCCCTGGCGTCCGCTCATCCACTGCCGCGACATCGCGCGGGCGTTCCTGGCGTTCGCGGCGGCGCCGCGGGATCGGGTCCACGGCCTGGCGGTGAACGTTGGCGCCAACGAGGAGAACTTCCAGGTCCGCGACGTCGGGAACCAGGTCCAGCGCCTGATCCCTTCGGCGAGGATCACCTACACGGGCGAGGTCGGCGCGGATCCCCGGAACTACCGGGTGAAGTTCGATCTGCTCGGCCAGGTGCTCCCGGAGTTCCGGCTGCAGTACTCGCTCGCCACCGGCATGGAGGAACTGCACCGGAAGATGGTGGACTACGGGTTCTCCCGGAAGGACTTCGAGGGCAACCAGTTCGTCCGCCTGCGGGCCCTCAAGGGGCGCATGGGGCTCCTCGCGCAGGAGGGGGCGACGCCGTGATCTTCCAGGAGACGCCCCTCGCGGGCGCGTACGTCATCGAGTTGGAGAAGAAGGGCGACGATCGGGGCTTCTTCGCGCGTGCATTCTGCGAGCGCGAGTTCGGGGCCAAGGGCCTCGCCACCCGCTTCGTCCAGGTGAACAATTCCCTCAGCGCCCAGCGAGGCACGCTCCGCGGCATGCACTATCAGCTCGCCCCGCGGGCGGAGACCAAGCTCGTCCGCTGCATCCGGGGGTCGCTGTACGACGTGATCCTCGACCTGCGTCGCGACTCTCCCACGTTCGGGCGAAGCTTCGGCGCCGAGCTCTCGGCGGAGAACCGGCGAATGATGTTCGTACCGAAGGGGTTCGCCCACGGTTTCGTGACGCTGGTCGACGACACCGAGGCCTTCTACTTCGTCGACGAGTTCTACGCACCGGAGCAGGAACGGGGGCTTCGATGGAACGATCCCCGTTTCGGCATCGAGTGGTCCGTTGCGCCAGTCGTGATCTCGGACAAGGACCGCGCCCACCGGGACTTCGATCCGGCGTGGCACCTCGGCGGCTAGGGCAGCAGGCATGCGCATCCTCTTCACGGGAGCGAGTTCCTTCACGGGTGCTTGGTTTGTGCGCCAGCTCGCGGCCGAGGGGCACGAGGTCACGGCCATCTTTCGGAGGCGTCCCGAGGAGTACCCCGACCTCCTCCGGCAGCGCAGGGCGCGGTGGGCCGCGGAGGCATGCCGACCCGTCTTCGGCCCGTCGTTCGGGGATGGCCCATTCCTCGACCTCTTGGAACGCGAGGGGTTCGACCTCCTCGCACATCACGCGGCGGAAGTGACGAACTACAAGAGCCCGGACTTCGACGCCGTTGCGGCCGCCGCGGCGAACGCTCGAGAGGTTCGCAGGACCCTCCGGGCACTCGCGGAACGGGGCTGCGGCCGCGTCCTGCTGACGGGGTCGATCTTCGAGGGTGGGGAGGGGGTCGGCTCCGAGGGCCTGCCCGACTTCTCGCCTTACGGACTCTCCAAGGCGCTCACGGCCCAGGTCTTCCGTTTCCACTGCCGTCGCGAGGGACTCGCATTCGGGAAGTTCGTCATCCCGAACCCCTTCGGCCCGTGGGAGGAACCGAGGTACACCTCCTACCTCGTCAAGACCTGGCTCGCCGGCGGGACCCCCGCCTGCGCCTCACCCCGCTACGTGCGGGACAACGTCCACGTCTCGCTGCTCGCCCGGGCCTACGCCCGGTTCGCCGCTGGACTCCCGACGGGGTGCGTCGAGGTTCACTCGAATCCGAGCGGGTACGTGGAGACGCAGGGAGCCTTCACCCTCCGTGTCGCCGCGGAGATGCGCCCTCGAATGGGGGTCCCGTGTGAGGTCGAGCTGAAGGAACAGGTCGACTTCCCCGAGCCCAGGGTGCGCATCAACACGGATATGCTCGATGCCCGGCAACTCGGGTGGGACGAAGCCCAGGCCTGGGAGGACATGGCGCGGTTCTATCGCGAGGCCGGCACCTGAGCCGAGGTCAGGGTGCCCATGGCGCCTTGCCAGAGCCCCAGATCTTCTCCAGTTGCTCGCGGTCGCGCTGGGTATCCATGCAGGCCCAGAAACCGCGGTGTCGGTAGACGCTGAGTTGCCGGTCCCGTGCGAGCCGCACGAGGGGATCGCGTTCGAGCACGCAGCTCTCCTCGGCCGTGAGGTACGGCAGGAATGCGCGCTCGAAGAAGAAATAGCCGCCGTTGATCCAGCTCTCCGCGAAGTCGGGCTTCTCGGCGAATTCCTCGACGAGGGTCCCGTCCACGCGCAGCTCGCCGAACCGGGACGGCGGGTTGACCCCGAGGACGGTTCCGATCCGGCCCTCCTCGCGATGGCAGCGGAGCTCATCGGCCAGGTCGGCGTCGGTGAGCCCATCACCATAGGTGACGGCAAAGGTCGTCGCCCCGTCGAGGTACTTGGCGGCCGCGCGAGCCACCCGGGCCCCGGTCATCGTGAGCTCGCCCGTGTCGGCCAGGGTCACCTGCCAGTCCTGGTCGTGGTCGATGGAGTGCACGGTCAGCGCCGCCGTCTTGAGCTCCACCGTGAAGTCGCTGCTCATCGACGCATAGTTGAGGAAGTACGCCTTGATCACCTCCGCCTTGTACCCCAGGCAGAGAACGAATCGCCGGAAGCCGTGGCGCGCGTAGGACCGCATGATGTGCCAGAGGATGGGGCGGCTGCCGACGGGTACCATGGGCTTGGGGCGGAGTTCGGTCTCCTCGCGCAGGCGGGTTCCGAGGCCCCCGCACAGCACGAAGACCGGGACGTCGGCTGGTGTCTGGTTCACGCATCGGCCCCTTTGTGCATTGCAAACGGCTCGGGAGGAACATATCAACGTTGAGGTGAGCGTGAAAGGCTGCGGCGCGACATGAAGCTGCTCGTCGTGATCCTGAACTACCGGGTCACCGACCTCACCATCGACTGCCTGCGTTCCCTGGAGCCCGAGGTCTCGTCGACGCCGGGGTTCCGGGTGGCCGTCCTGGAGAACGGCACGGGTGGCGACGCCTTCGTCCGCCTGAAACGGGCCGTCGACGAGAACGGGTGGGGCGCATGGGTGGCCGTCACCGAAATCCACCCGAATCGTGGATTCACGGGAGGCAACAACGTCGTCATTCGCGAAGCCTTGGCCTCGGATGACCCTCCCGAGTACTTTGTGCTCCTGAACGCCGACACGGTCGTCGAGGCAGATGCGCTCGGCGCCCTGGTGCGGCAGATGGACACGACGCCCAGGGCCGGGATCGGGGGGAGCCTCCTCTTGTCCCCGGAGGGCGTCGTCCAGGCCTCTCCCTTCCGCTTCGCCGGAGTCGCGACGGAGTTCAATCGGGGGATGAGACTGGGCATGATCTCCCGGCTGCTCAAGCCCTGGGGCATCGTTCCGCCCACGCCGAAGGAACCGTCCTCGGTGGAATGGGTATCCGGCGCGAGCATGATCCTGCGGAAGTCGATGCTTGACGAGATAGGCCTCCTGGATGAGGGGCTCTACACGTACTTCGACGACATCGACATCTGCCTGCGGGCGCGCCGGGCCGGATGGGAGACCTGGTTCGTTCCCGGCAGCAGGGTCGTCCATCTGGAAGGAGCCTCGACCGGGATCGTCCAGCGGGTCGTGAAACGCCGGCCGGACTACTGGTTCGCGGCCCGCCGGCGGTTCTTCCTGAAGAGTTACGGGCCGATGTATACGGCCCTCGTGGACGCGGCCTACCTCGTCGGTTTCGCGGCGTGGCGCCTGCGTCGTCGCGTCCAGGGCAAGCCGGACACCGACCCCCCCCACATGCTTGCCGACTCGCTCCGCCACAGCGTCTTCGTGGCTGGGTTCTCGCCGACCGAGGTCGAGAACCCCGCGATGAAGCAGGACAAGGCAACCTGACTGGTGCCGAAATACCGGGGCGGCCGGGCCGTAGGGAAGGGGACCATGGTCCGGCTCCTGCTCTTCCTGCTGCTCCTCGCCGTCTGCTGGCCGCTCGCGATCCTGGTGCTCTTCCTCTGGCCGGTCGTAT
>JBAVCR010000093.1:0-4967 GCA_049586815.1 Anaeromyxobacteraceae bacterium | reverse complement strand
GTACGGAGGTAACGATAATCCTTGTCGAAGAGCTTGACCCTTGGCTTCTTGATTCGGGGCGCCTTCAAGAGCCAGCCGAGGTCCACCGCCAAGTTCATCATGGCGATGAGCAGCGTGAGGTGATTGGCCACCGTCTTCGGGTCTAGGTTCATCCGCTCGAGCTGGTACCGGTCCCCCTCTGCCCTCCCGATGTCCTTGAGCTTCAGCGGGCCGAAGGCCGGCCGGAGATGACGGTTGAGGATGCTGATGTCGTCCTGTCCGCTGCGCTTCAGGGGGACTCGGTGCTTCACCCAGTAGTCGGCGAGCTGGTCGAGCGTCCGGTCGGCGGGGGCGGGGTCGCGCAGCCCGTCCTTCACCTGGGCCACCCTCGCCTGCTCCGAGGACTGTGCCTTCACTGCGTCGGCGTGGGCGACGTAGAGGCGCTTCCGCCGCTTACCGTGCTCGTCTGTGAGGCGGACCTGCCACCTGTCCCCTACCCGCCTTGGCTTCGCCTCGCGCATCTGCCCGACCTTCTAGACCGAGCAAGGGAGGCAAACGCCGCAAGGTATGGCCTTCGGGTTCTGCGCCGCCGCCGAGAGGGTTGAAAGGCCCCTCGAAAGGCCCCTGAAGTGCAAAACGCCCACCTAGCAGCGAGCTAAGTGGGCGTCCTCATTGGTTGCGGGGCCAGGATTTGAACCTGGGACCTTCGGGTTATGAGCCCGACGAGCTACCTGGCTGCTCCACCCCGCGGCAAGTGGAAAGCGTGCGGTGATCTATGCGTCATCGGCCCCGTGGTCAAGCGCTTTCTCGAGGCGTGTCGCGAATCTAGCCCCGGATTCTGCGCCAGATCCACGCCGGGAGGACGAGCGCCCCCGCGACCGCGACCATGGTCGCTCCGGTCGGGATCTGGAGGATCCACGACCCCACGTACCCCGCCCCGGCCGCGAGCGCGCCGAGCGCCGTCGCGACCGCGAAGGCCGGCCAGAGCCCGCTCGTGGCGAGCAGCGCCGCGGACGCCGGGATGGTCAGGAAGGCGAAGACCGGGAGCGCGCCCACCACGTGGGCGGCCACCGGGATGGCGAGGCCGATGGTGAAGAAGAGCACGCCGCTCCAGAGCCGCACCCGGACGCCCATGGCCTCTGCCGTCTCCCGGTCGAAGGAGGAGAAGACGATCTCCTTCTGGTAGAGCGTGTGGAGCAGCGCCACCACGGCGGTCACGACGAGCAGGATCACCACGTCCTGGAAGGGCACCGCCACCGCGTTCCCGAAGACCATGGTGTTGAGGTCGTGGGCCACGTGGACGAGCCTGTTCGCCCCGAGCACCGCGAGCGCGCCGGCCAGCACGTAGGCGATGCCCACGCCCGACTCGGCGGGGAGCCGCCGCCCCCGCCCCAGCGTTCCCAGCGCGAGCCCGCCTCCCACCGAGAAGACCCAGGCGACGAAGAGCTGGATCTCCTGGTGGTCGGTCTCGAGGTCGAGCATCTCGAGCACGAGGAGCGAGACGATGACCCCCAGCGTCGAGAGCTGCGTGAGCGCCGCGGAGACGAAGACCACCCGGCGCAGCACGACGTAGACGCCGAGGAAGCCGAGGAGCGCCCCGGCGAGCACCGACGCGAGGAGCGGGTCCCGCCAGATGGCGGACGCCGACAGGAACTCGGAGAGCGCGCTCACCGCACCGGCCCTCCCGCCAGCGGGTAGACGAAGCGCCGCCCACCCTCCTCGCGCACCACCACCTCGCGCCCGTAGAGGGCCGAGAGCGAGGCGGGCTCGAGCATCTCCCCGAGAGGCCCCACCTTCCAGAGCGGCTTCTCCCGGTCCACGAAGGCGAGCCGTCGCGCGTAGTTCGCCACCGCCTCGAGCCGGTGGGAGATCATGACCACCGCGATTCCCCCCGCGGCGTGCAGCTCGCGGAGCAGGTCCATCGCCGAGAGCTCCGCCGCCGGGTCCATGCCGTTCGTCGGCTCGTCGAGGGCGAGGAGGCGCGGCTCGGCGGCGAGCGCCCGGGCGATGAGCGTGCGCTGCCGCTGGCCGCCGGAGAGCGTGCGGAAGGAACGGGCCCAGAGGTCCGACAGCCCCACCCGGCCCAGCGCGCGCCGCGAGGCCCCCTCGTCGGCGGGCCCGAGCCTCCTGCCGGGCCCGGCCGCGGGGAACCGCCCCATGCGGACGACGTCGCCCACGGAGAGCGGCCAGAGCGCGTCCACGTGGTCCCGCTGCGGCACGTAGCCGACGCCGAGCGGCGCCTCCGCCACCCGGCGCCCCGCCACCGGCGGCAGGAGCCCGAGCAGCGTGCGGAGGAGCGTCGTCTTCCCTCCCCCATTCGGCCCCACGACGGCGAGGAAGTCCTCCGGCAGGACGGCGATCGAGACGCCGCCGAGCAGGGCGCGCCCTCCGTAGCCGATGGAGGCGTCGTCGAGCCGGACCAGGGGGGCCACGGCCTACTGTACCGCCTGGACGAGCGACCTCACGAGAACGTCGACGTAGGAGACCCAGTCGGAGGCGTCCTTCGTGCCGCCCACGTCGCCCGGGATCACGATCACCTTCACCCCGGAGAGGTCGCGGAGCTGATCGGCCGACCGTCGGTCGTAGAAGTTCTCCACGAGGACCCCCTTCACCCCGGCCGACTTCACGAGCGCGGCCAGGCTCGCGACGTGCGACGGCGGAGGCGACACGCCCGGCTTCGGCTCCAGGTAGCCGGCGGCGCGCAGCCCCGCCCAGTCGAGGAGGTACGTGAGGGTCTTGTGCTGCGTGACGACGCTCCGCCCCTGCAGCGGTGCGAGCTTCTCCCTCCAGCCCTTCTCGGCGGCCGACACCTTGGCCTGGAAGGCGGCGAGCCGCTCCCGGTAGTACCCCGTTCCCTCCGGGTCGAGCTCGGTCAGGCGCGCCGCCACGGCGGCCGCGACCTGCACCACCCGCCGCGGATCGGCGAGGAAGTGCGGGTTCCCGGAGGGGTGGATGTCCCCCTGGCTGCGATCGACCGGGCCGGTGGGGAGGTCGAGCGGGGTGATGGCCGCGGCTGCGGTGAGCCGGCGGGGGCCACCCGGCTGGATGGCGCCGTTCCGCGACTGGGTGACGAGGGGCGGCAGCCAGCCCACCTCGAGGTCGAGCCCGACGTCGACGAGCAGGTCGGCGTTCCGGAGCTTCACGGCGAGCGACGGGTTCGCGTCCACGAAGTGGGGGTCCTGGATCCCGCGCGAGAGCGCGGTGACCTTGACGCGGTCGCCGCCGACCTCACGGACGACGGCGGCGAGACCCTCGGTGGTGGTGACGACGTTCACGGTGGCCCGGGCCGGGGCCGCCCAGGCGGCGAGCAGCGCGAGTGCGGCGACGAGCGGATGCGAGGTGCGCATGTCGGCCTCCTAGAACGGGTGCGCCCCGTGGGCGCCGATGGTGAACTCGAAGCTCAGCACGCCCTGGAAGCCGGTCTGGCGCTCCGGGAGCAGCACCAGAGCGGGCTGGAGCCGGAGCCGGAAGAACTCGCTCGGCGCCCACGTGCCGAGCGCCGTCCAGGTCTGCTGCGTGCCGCCGGTGAAGGCCACCGGGGCGGGCGCGTTGTCGTAGCGGGCGCCCACCTCCCAGTTCCGGTCGATGCGCCAGGAGGCCTGCCCGTAGCCGCCCCAGGTCGAGAGCGACCACGGCTGCTCCCCCAGCTGGCGGCCGTAGAGCTCGCCCTGCAGGATGAGGTGCCCGCGGCTCGCCGGGTCGCGGATCTTGAGGTACAGGTCGACGCCGGCGAGGTTCTTCCACTGGGCCGGGCCCTCCGCCTGGAAGAGCGACCAGGAGAGCCCCAGGCCCAGCGTCGCGGAGTCGGAGAGCTCGAAGAACTGGATGAGCCGGGCCGTCCCGGTGAGCTGCTTCACGTCCTCGTCGAAGCCCGGGCTGGTGGCCTGGTAGGCGAGGTGGAGCTCGGCGAACCAGGGCAGCGGGGCGAGCCACGCCACGTCCCCGCCCGCACCCTTCAGCCCCTCGGCCCCCACGAGCCGCTGCATCGAGAGGGGCTGGTCGATGAAGGTCCACTGGTGGCGGTGGAGCTGGCTGGTCCGCCCGAAGGGCGTGTAGATCTTGCCGGCCTTCACCTGGAGCCCCCAGGGGAGCGAGAGCGTGGTGAGGAACGCCTCCTCGATCTCCACGCCGGCGTCGGAGAAGGTGAGGAAGACGTCGCCGCGCACGTAGGGGTCGACGGTGGCCTGGAGGGCGAGCTCCACCTCCTGGAGCTGCGGCCAGACCTTGTGCTGCGGCCAGGGGTCGGCGGTGAGCTGCTGCTGATCGTTCGACAGGGTCGTGTAGCCGAGGGCCCCGTCCACCACGACGGCGATCTCGGGAAGCAGCATCAGCTTCCCCATCGGTATCCCTCCGGGAGTCCCGACGTCGAGCCCTCCCGACGGGAACGGCTGGGCCTGCGGGCCCAGGTCCTGCTTCACCCGCTCCTCCATCCGCTTCCGCTCGTCCACGGCTCCCTCCTCGGGCGTCGCGACCGTGGCCGGAGCCGCGCCGCCGGCCACCTGCGCGGCCAGGAGCGACAGCACTGCGATATTCACCATGTGTAAATCCTCCACGCGCCCTGGCGCGCATCGACGTTTCCGGTGGCTTCGGAACGGACGCGGCTAGGCGGGTGGGGACTGCCCGGGGGTGGCGCCCAGGGGAGCGCCCGTGACCGGGCCGTCGGCGGGGGCCGGGGCGGCGGCAGTCACCCGGGGGGCGGCCGGCGCGACCGAGGGCGTGGCGTCGTGGGCCTCGAGCCCCGCTCCCACGGTGCAGGCGACGCACTCGTGCGAGCCGCCCGGGGAGGCGTGGTGATGCGGCGCCGCCACCCCGGCGAGGAGGAGGACGGCGGTGGCGAGGGCGACGAGGACGCGCACGGCTCCCGGACTCGTAGCGGCGCCACCCCGCAGTGTCAAGCGAGCCCCCGCGCGAGCGGCAACCCGCGCGCACGAGACGCTAGCCCAGCGCACCGGCACCCCGCAGCGCCGCCACCTCGCCCGGCGTGAACC
>JBAVCR010000092.1:0-2146 GCA_049586815.1 Anaeromyxobacteraceae bacterium | reverse complement strand
GCCTCGAGGGGCGTCGGCGCCGCCTCCGGGGAGGCGGCCAGGGCGGCGCCGAGCGCGACGAGCAGTGCGAGCGCCGGGGTCATCCCTTCCGGTCCCTCCGGACGCGGACGTCGAGCGCCTTCACGGCGGCGTACCCCAGCCGCTCGTTCACGCGAGCCAGGAGCTCGGGAGCGAGCTGCTCGGCCTGTCGGGCCCATTCCGGCGTCGAGGCGACCACCCAGAGGTGTCCGTCCTGCCCGAGCCCCCGCACGGTGAGCTCCCGGGAGAGTGGCCATCCGCAGGCCTCCGCGAAGGCCGCCGCGGCGGCCGGGCGGCGCGCCCCGTCGCGGCGCGACAGCGACTCGGCCACCACGCTGGCGATGGTCCTGCGCCGTCCGCGCGGCCCCGGGCGTTCCATGGCCGCCACCTTGGGGCCGCCGGCCCGGCGGCGTCAAGGCGCCGCCGTGGCGCGAACCGTTTCCCTCCGTTACGGCTCCAAGGAGGAAAGAGAGCGGTGCGCCGATGGACGGCGCCGCCAGCAAGGAACGAACCGATGAAGCCCACCGTGGACGTGACCGACGTGAACTTCAAGGAGGTCGTCGAGAAGGACGGCATCGTCCTCGTCGACTGGTGGGCGCCCTGGTGCGGCCCATGCCGCGTCTTCGGCCCCACCTTCGAGAAGGTGGCCGGTCGCCACCCGGACGTCACCTTCGCCAAGGTGAACACCGAGGAGCAGCAGGGGCTCGCCGCGTCCTTCCAGATCATGTCGATCCCCACCCTCATGATCCTGCGGGACAAGATCCTGCTCTTCTCCCAGCCGGGCGCGCTGCCCGAGGCGGCGCTCGAGGAGCTCATCCAGAAGGCGCGCGACCTCGACATGGAGAAGGTCCGCGCCGAGGTGGCCGCGGAGGAGGCGAAGCAGAAGCAGGAAGGCGGCGCGGAGGCGTAGTCGGCCTGCCGGCGGGCCCCTGCTATCCTCGCCGGCATGAGCACGCCGCCCCCGAGCCCGCGCACGCGGGTCCGTCGCCTGCCCGATCGCGGCGCCTACGACCGGGACACCATTCACGCCATCCTGGACGAGGGGCTCGTCTGCCACGTCGCCGTCGCGGTGGACGGGCAGCCCTTCGTCCTGCCCATGAACTTCGGCCGGGACGGCGACCGGTTGCTGCTCCACGGCTCCGCCGCGAGCCGGCTCATGCGGGCGCTCGTGGCCGGCGAGCCGGCGTGTTTCACCGTGACCCTGCTCGACGGCCTCGTGCTCGCGCGGTCGGCGTTCCACCACAGCATGAACTTCCGGTCGGTGGTCCTCCTCGGCCGCGCCCGCCCGGTGGAAGGGGACGCGGCCAAGGTGGCCGCGCTCCGCGCCATCGCCGAGCACCTCGTGCCGGGGCGCTGGGAGGCGGTGCGCGCGCCGGATGCGAGGGAGCTCGCGGCGACGTCGGTGGTGGAGGTCGCCATCGAGGAGGCGTCGGCCAAGGTGCGGGCTGGACCGCCGAAGGACGACGCGGAGGACATGGACTGGCCGGTCTGGGCCGGAGTGTTGCCGCTCGCGGTCGCGCCGGGAGAACCGGTGGAGGACGTGGGGAGCGGGGGGAAGGCGGCTCCGAAGGATGTGCCGGGGAACGTGAAGGGGTGGAGACGCGGGCGCGGTTCGCCCGGGTGAACGCATGGCGGGGCCCGGTGACGTGGTTCGACCGGGTGTCGTGGTTCGACCGGTGAACCGGGGTGGGGAGTTTTCGCCGGTCGGGTGGGGGTGGTGTTCGGATCGGCGGAGTGGGTGGCTCTTGCGCCGGCTGAAGCCGGCGTTGCGATGTCAGCCCCCCTTGATACCTGAACGAACGAGCAGTATCGTTCGGGACGTGAACCATGGGCGCCGCCACCCGCCAGCAGGAAGTCCTCGAGGAGCTTCGCCGCAGCATTCGCCGCATCGAGCGGCGTCCGGCGCGCCGCATGGGCGTGCTCGGCTGCGGCCGACCGGAGGTGGAGGCCCTGCTCCCCGGCGGCGGCTTCCCGCTCGGCGCGCTCTCCTCGCTCCAGGGCGGGCCGGCGAGCGGAAAGACGGCGGTCGCCCTCTCCGCACTGCGGGAGGCGCAGGCCGGGGGCGGCCTCGCCGCCTTCGTCGACGGCCGCGGCGAGCTCTACCCACCAGCGGCGCTCGTGCTGGGGG
>JBAVCR010000091.1:0-5410 GCA_049586815.1 Anaeromyxobacteraceae bacterium | reverse complement strand
GTTCCCGGCGCCGCTGCCACCGCGGTCCGTGCTGGTGGGGGTGGCGCGGGCCTGGCTGCCGCCGCGGGTGTTTCCGCCGTACTTGTTCGCCGTGGCCTTGTCGCCGTAGGGCGCGCCGCCGCGGTGGCTGGAGTTGTGCTGCCAGTTCGAGTTCCCGCTGTTGCTGATGTTGTTCTGCCGGTTGTAGTTGTTGACGAAGTTGTTGTTGTTGTTGATGACCACCGTGTTGCCGCCGCCGTGGCCCCAGCCGCAGCTGCAGCACGGGCCGTTCGCGATGGCCGCGCCCCACATCATCCCCACCCCGAAGGAGAAGAGCATCGCCCCCGGCGGTGGCGGCGGCGGGTAGTAGACCGGCGGGTAGGGGTAGTAGACGGGCGGAGGCCCCCAGATGACGGTGGGGTTGTACGTCGGCACGTAGACCACCTGCGGGCTCGCCGGCTGGATGACGACCACCGTCTCCTTCTCGACGACCTTGGTCTCCACCACCATCTTGTCGTTCGACGTGAGCTTGCCGTCGTTCTTGGCCTTGAGACGCAGGCGCTGGACCGCGTCCATGACGTCCGCCTGCTGGGCCAGGAAGGCGTTGCCGAGGTTGGTGGTCCAGGTGATGTCCTCGGAGAGCCGCTTCAGGAGGTCGGGCAGGACCGCGGTGGCCTGCACGCTCGGATCCCAGTTCTGCTTCTCCACGGCCTTCGCGAGGTCGTCCCCCTTCAGCTTGGAGTTCTTGGCCACGAACTGCTGGGCCTGGATGAGCTCGAGGGGATAGGTGGAGGCCATGAGCGCCTGGCTGAGCAGGTCGTCCGGGTAGAGGGCGATGGGGGCGACGAGCGCCTCGAGCTGCTCGGGCTCGAGCTTCTCCGCGGGTGCGTCGGCAGCCGCGGGGGCGGCGGGAGGCGTGCCCTGGGCGCTGGCCGAGGGTGGGACCGCCAGGGCGAGGAGCACGGCGAGCGCGACGGATGGGGAACGTGATCGCACGGTGATCTCCTCGTCAGGCCTTCGGTGGCGCCGCCGCCGGCGCGTCCGGCTTGGGCGGAGGTGGGAGGATGGTGGTTCCGGGAGCGTTCGCCGGAGAGGCTCCGCCGGCGGGAGCGGCTCCGGCCGGAGGGGGCAGCTCCCCGCCAGCCGGTGCGGCCTGGCCTGCGGCCTGGGCGGCCTTCTCCTGCCAGCCGCCGCCGAGCGCCTTGTAGAGCTGGACCATGGCGACGAGCTGGTCGCGGTTGGTCTGCGCGAGCGTCAGCTCGGAGTTGAAGAGCGACCGCTGCGCGTCGAGCACCTCGAGGTAGGCGGAGACGCCGCCTTCGTAGCGGAGCCGGGCGAGCCGCTCTGCGCTCTTGGCGGCCGTGACCTGGATCGCCTGCTGGGTCGCCACCTCCCCGAGCTTGCGCACGCTCACCGCCGCGTCGGCGACCTCGCGCCAGGCCGTGATGACCTGCTGGCGGTAGAGGCCGACGGCCTCCTCGAGACCGGCCCAGGCCGCCTCCTCCTGCGAGGCGAGGCGCCCGCCCTCGAAGATCGGGGCGACGAGACCCGCGCCGATCGAGCCGAGGAAGCCGGCAGCGGTGAAGGTGGAGGCGAGCGAGGGGCCGGCGAAGCCGATGATCCCCTCGATGGAGAGCTTGGGGAGGCGGTTCGCGACCGCCACGCCCACGTTGCTCGTGGCCGCCTTGACCCGGTACTCGGTCCTGCGGATGTCCGGGCGCCTCTCGAGGAGCTGGGCCGGCACGCCCATGGGCAGCTCCGGCGCCGTCTGCTGCTCCGGGGCCCGGGAGCGCGGGACCGGGCCCGGCGGACGGCCCAGGAGCACCCCCATCTGGCTCTCCTTCAGGGCGATGAGCCGCTCGGTGCCGGGGATGGCGGCCGCGGTGACGGCGAGGTCGGCCCGGGCCTGGTTCACCTCGAGGTCGTTGCCCACGCCGCCCTGCGAGCGCTTCGTGAAGAGGTCGAGCGTGCCCTGCCGGGTGACCGTGTTGCGCCGCGCGACCTCCAGCTCCACGTCGAGCTCCATCAGCTCCGCGTAGGTCTGAGCGACGTCGGCCACGAGGGCCAGCACCACCCCTCGCCGGAACTCCTCGGTGGCCATGAGCTCGGCCCTGGCCGCGTCGGTGGCGTTCCGGATGCGGCCCCAGACGTCGAGCTCCCAGGACATGCCCAGGTTCACGTTGAACGACCCGGACGCGCCCTGGCCGGGTACGTAGTTCTTGGCGTTCTGCTGGCCGTAGCTGCCGGCGGCCCCGAGGCCGATCTGCGGGTAGAAGTCGGCTGCGGCGACGCCCACCTGGGCGCGGAAGGCGTCGACGCGGGCCGCGGCGACGCGCAGGTCCTGGTTGGCGGTGAGCGCCTCCTCGATGAGCCCCTGGAGGATGGGGTCCCGGTACATCTGCCACCAGGGCAGGTCGGCGATCGAGCGGGCCTCGTCGGCCGAGAGCGTGTAGCGGAACGCGGTCGGGGTCGGCGCCTCGGGGCGCTGGTACTTCGGCCCGACCGCGCAGGCGGAGAAGGCGAGGAGGGAGAGGGCGGCGAGCAGTCTCGTCACGGGTTCTCTCCTAGTGCGAGGGAGGGGCGGCCGGGGTGGCGGCGTCCCCGGGGGCGGCGGCGGGCTCGTGCTTCTTCCCGCCCAGCTTCTCGATGAGGACGAAGAGCGCCGGGACGAGGAAGATGGCGAGGAAGGTGGCGACGAGCATGCCGGCGAAGACCGCCATGCCCATCACCTTGCGGCTCTCCGCCCCGGCCCCGGCGGCGCGCACGAGCGGCACCACGCCGAGGATGAAGGCGAAGGCGGTCATGAGGATGGGGCGGAGCCGGAGCTTGGCGGCGTTCAGGGCGGCCTCCACCGGCTCCATCCCCTTCTCCACGTTCATCTTCGCGAACTCGACGATGAGGATGGCGTTCTTCGCTGCCAGGCCGACCAGCATGATGAGGCCGATCTGCGCGAAGATGTTGTTCACGTAGCTCTCGGAGGACAGGCGCGCCAGGAAGAGGCCGAGGAAGGCGCCCAGCGCCGCGAACGGCGTGCCGAGGAGCACGCTCATGGGGAGCGACCAGCTCTCGTACTGGGCCGCCAGGATGAGGAACACCATGATCATGGCGAAGACGAAGACGATGGCCGCGGTGCCCTCCGCCTTCTTCTCCTGGTAGGACACGTTCGACCACTGGTAGCCCATGTCCTTGGGCAGGACGGCGGCGGCCGCCTCCTCGAGCGCCCTCATGGCCTGGGCGGAGCTGAAGCCCGGGGCGGGGACGCCGGTGACCTCGGCCGCGCGGTAGAGGTTGAAGCGGTTCGTGAACTCGGGGCCGGAGGTGGGCTTCGTCGTGATGAGCGTGTCGAGCGGGATCATGTCGCCCTTCGGCCCGCGCACGTAGAACTGGCCGAGGTCCTTCGCCGACTTCCGGTACTCGGGCTCGGCCTGCAGGAAGACCTTGTAGACGCGCCCGAAGCGATTGAAGTCGTTGATGTAGTTGCCGCCCATGTACGAGCCCATGGTGGAGAGCACGTCGGTGAGCGGCACGCCCACCTTGAACACCTTGTCCCGGTCCACGTCGGCGAAGACCTGCGGCACCGCGGCGCGGAAGACGCTGTTCGCCATGCCGATCTCGGGGCGCTTCTTCACCTCGGCGAGGAACTTCGCGAGGTTCTCGGCCAGGTACTCGGGCGTGCCGCCGCTGCGGTCCTGGAGCATGAAGGAGAAGCCGGAGCCGGTGCCGAGGCCGGGAATGGGTGGGGGACCGAAGGCGAAGACGGTGGCTTCCGGGATGCCCGCGTAGAATTTCCCGTTGAGCCGGCGGATCACCTCGAAGGAGCTCTGCCCCTTCGCCTTTCGCTCTCCCCAGGGCTTCATCGAGACGAAGAAGAAGGACGTGTTGGAGGCGTAGGCCCCCGACAGCATGCTGTAGCCGGTGATGGTCGTCGTGAAGGCGATCGAGGGCTCCGACGCCAGGATGGCCTCGGCCTTCCGGGTGACCGCGTCGGTCCGCTCGAGCGAGGACGCGTCGGGCAGCTGGACGGCGGCCATGAAGTAGCCGTTGTCCTCGTCGGGGATGAACCCGGTGGGCACGCGGCCCGCGAAGAAGACCGCCAGCGCCGCGGTGGCGCCGACGAGCACCATGCTGCGCATGAGCTTGCGGACGAGGATGCTCGTGACCGACAGGTAGCCGCCGGTGATCCGGTCGAAGACCTTGTTGAAGCCGTCGTAGAAGGGCTGGAGGAAGGACTTCTTCCCCCCCTTGGGCTTGAGGAGGAGCGAGGAGAGCGCGGGCGAGAGGGTGAGCGCGTTCACCGCCGAGAACATCACCGAGACCGCGATGGTGATGGCGAACTGCTGGTAGAGCTGCCCGGAGATGCCGGCGATGAAGGCCACCGGGATGAACACCGCCGAGAGCACGAGGGCGATGGCGATGACCGGCCCGGAGACCTCCTTCATCGCCTGGGCGGTGGCCTCCTTCGGCGACATGCCGTGCTCGATGTGGTGCATCACCGCCTCGACCACCACGATGGCGTCGTCCACCACGATGCCGATGGCGAGCACGAGCCCGAGGAGCGAGAGCGTGTTCACCGAGAAGCCGAGGAGCGGGAAGACCATGAAGGTGCCGATGAGCGACACCGGCACGGTGAGCAGCGGGATGAGGGTCGCCCGCCAGTTCTGCAGGAAGACGAAGACCACGAGGATGACCAGGATCACCGCCTCGAGGAGGGTGTGGAGGATCTCCTCGATGCCGGCGCTGATGGCGAGCGTGGTGTCGAGCGTGGTCTGGTGGGTCACGCCCGGGGGGAAGTTCTTCGAGAGGTCCCCGACCGTCTTCTGCACCGCCGAGGCGACCGACAGCGCGTTCGAGCCCGGGGCCTGGTAGACGCCGATGACCGCCGCCGGGGAGCCGTTCAGGCGTCCCTGCGAGTTGTAGAGGAGCGAGCCGAGCTCGATGCGGGCCACGTCCTTGAGGCGCGTCTGCGAGCCGTCCGGGTTGGACCGGACGATGATCTCCCCGAACTCCTGCGGGTCGAGGAGGCGCCCCTTGGTGCGCACGGCGTAGGTGAACTCGGTGCCCTTCGGCGCCGGGGGGCCGCCGATCTGGCCGGCCGGGAGCAGCACGTTCTGCTGCTTCACCGCGTTCGAGAGGTCGGCCACGGTGAGGCCGAGCGTCTTCAGCCGGTCGGGACGGACCCAGATGCGCATGGCGTAGTCGGATCCGCCGAAGAGGATCACGTCGCCGACCCCGGCGATGCGCTTGATCTGGTCGTTGATGTTGATGGCGGCGTAGTTCGACAGGAAGTTGTTGTCGAACGCGCCGGACGGGGAGGTGAGCGTGACGAGCAGGAGCGGGAAGTTGAGCGACTTCTTGACGGTGACGCCGTAGTTCTTCACGTCCTGAGGGAGGCTCGCCTGGGCCTGGGAGACCCGGTTCTGGACGAGCACGT
>JBAVCR010000090.1:0-1569 GCA_049586815.1 Anaeromyxobacteraceae bacterium | reverse complement strand
TGGTCGGGTCCTCCATGGGGGCGCTCCTCGCCTGCGCGCTCGCCGCCGAGAGCCCCGGCAAGGTGGACGGCCTCGCGCTCCTCGCCCCGGCCCTCGAGCTCACGCCCGCCGGGCGTCTCGCCGGCTGGCTCTCCCGGAACACGCCCGTCGCCCGGCTCTTCCCCCAGATCCCGAAGCGCGGCGGCTCCGACGTGGACGACCCGGCCATGCGCGCGGCCAACCCATGCATGGACTCGGTGCCCTTCCATGCGGTGGGGGAGCTCCTCGCCTTCCAGGCCCACGTGGACGCGCTCCTCCCCCGGGTCCGGTGCCCCGCCCTCGTCGTGGCCGGCGCGAAGGACGGCACGGTCACCCTGGCCGGCGCCCGCCGCATGGCCGGCCGGCTGGGCGGAGGGGCCCGCTTCGTCGTCCTCCCGAGGAGCCGGCACCTCGTCGCCATCGACCACGAGCGCGACCGGGTGGCCGCCGACGTGGCCTCCTTCCTCGATTCCATCCCGGCACGCATGACCGCGAGGTGACACATGGCGAAGTACGTGGTGGCCATCGACCAGGGGACGACCGGGACGACGGTGCTCGTGGTCGACCGCAAGCTCGGCGTGAAGGCCAAGGTCACGCAGGAGTTCCCGCAGCACTTCCCCCGGCCCGGCTGGGTCGAGCACGACCTCGAGGAGATCTGGGACTCCACCACCTCGACGCTGCGCCGCGCCCTCTCCCGCGCCGGGGTGTCCGGGCGTGACGTGGCCGCGGTGGGCATCACCAACCAGCGGGAGACGGTGGCGCTGTGGAACCGCCGCAGCGACGCTCCGGTCGCCCGGGCCATCGTCTGGCAGGACCGGCGCACCGCCGTCGACTGCCAGCGGCTCAAGGAGGCCGGACGGGAGCCCTGGATCCGCGAGCGCACCGGCCTCGTCCTCGACCCGTACTTCTCGGCGACGAAGCTCCGCTGGATGCTCGACCACGTGAAGGGGCTCCGGGCCCGCGCCAGCAAGGGCGAGGTCGCCTTCGGGACCATCGACACCTTCCTCGCCTGGCGGCTCACCGGCGGGAAGGCCCACGTGACCGACCCCTCCAATGCGAGCCGCACGCTCCTCATGAACCTGCGCACGCTGCGCTGGGATCCGGAGCTGCTCGAGCTCTTCGGCGTCCCCGCCGGCATCCTCCCGGAGATCCGGCTCTCCTCGGAGGTCTACGGCACGACGAAGGGGCTCCGCGTCCTGCCCGACGGCATCCCGGTGTCGGGCATCGCCGGCGACCAGCAGGCCGCCCTCTTCGGCCAGGCCTGCTTCGCGCCGGGCGACGCCAAGATCACCTACGGCACCGGCGCCTTCGTGCTCACCAACACCGGCCCCGAGCCGGTGGCCTCGACCCACGGGCTCCTCACCACCGTCGCCTGGGCCATCCCGGGCGAGGTGGCCTACGCCCTCGAGGGATCCGCGTTCATCGCCGGGGCGGCCGTGCAGTGGCTGCGCGACGGGCTCGGGATCGTCCGCTCGGCGGCGGAGGTGGAGGCGCTGGCGCGCAGCGTGCCCGACACCGGCGGCGTGGTGTTCGTCCCGGCCCTCACCGGGC
>JBAVCR010000089.1:0-31216 GCA_049586815.1 Anaeromyxobacteraceae bacterium | reverse complement strand
GGCTGGAGCGTCGCGGAGACCGTGGTGGCGGCGAAGACCGCCGCGGCCATGGGGAGCCACAGCTCGTAGGCCTGGGTCGCTTCCAGCGTCAGGACCACCGCCGTGATGGGAACCTGGAGCGCGGCGCCCAGGAATGCGCCCATCCCGACGACGACGGCCGAGGTCGTGGACAGCTGCGACGAGGGCAGCACTGCGCCCACCACGGCGGCGAACAGGGCGCCGACCGCCGCCCCGGCCGCGAGCGCCGGCGTGAAGAGGCCGCCGGGCGCACCGCTCCCGAACGCCAGGGGCGGGAGCACGAACCGGAGGAGCGCGAGGACGGCGATCGTCCCGAGCGGCCCGGCGCCCGCGAGCAGGTCGCGGATGGCCACGTCGCCTGGACCGACGTAGCGGCTCCCCAGGAGGGCGAGCAGCCCGGTCAGGCACCCGACCGCGGCCACGCGCACCGGCAGCGGAACCCGGACGAGGCCGGCGAAGCGCCTGGCCGCGCCGAGCATGGCCCGGGCGTAGAGGCCTCCCAGGAGCCCGACGACCGCCCCGAGCAGCACGAAGAGCCCGAGCCGGGCGATCCCGGGCTGCGCCGGCGCGGCGCAGGCGTAGAGGGGCTCGCTCCCGAGGACCATGCGGGACACTGCGATCCCCGCGACCCCGGCGGCGAGCGGCGCCGCGAGCGTCCTCGCCCCCGTGACGCTCGGGTTCCGCTCGACCATGTAGATGGTCGCTCCGAGCGGGGCGTCGAACGCCACGCCCAGGCCGGAGGCGCCGCCGGCCGCGGAGATGGTCCTCGCGTCCGCGAGGTCGAGCCTCACCGGCCGCGACACGAGGCGCCCCGCGAACCGGCCGATCTGGATCCCGGGGGTCTCCGGCCCAACCGGCCAGCCGGTGGAGAGCACCGCGCCGGTGCCGAGGAAGTTCACGGGAAGTGCCCACCAGCGGATCTTCAGCGGCGCCCGGTCGTCGGGTTCGCGCGATCGCGGAAGGGCGCCCGGGGCGGCCTCCGGAAAGAAGCGGGACGCGAAGGCGGCGGCGAGTGCGCCGGCCCCGGCCACGACGACGACGACGGCCAGCCACCCCGCCGGCGTCGCCCGGACCCTCTCCACGATCGTCCAGAACCCGGACGAGAGCTGGCCCACGGTCCAGCGGAAGGCGGTCTGGAGCGCGCCTCCCACCAGGCCCGCGGAGAGGGCCACCGCCGACAGCCGGAGCGGGCTCGAGGGTCTCGGTGCGTCGGGGTCGGCGGCGCTCAACCCGCGGTAGTCTCGCCCGTCCCGGCACGATCGTCCAGCGCCGGATCGCCCGCAGGCCCCGGTGTCGTGCTAGGAGACCATCCATGCTCCAGCACAACGGCTACTTCGACGGAAAGGTCCAGAGCGTCGGCTTCCAGCGCAACGGGCGGAAGGCCACGGTCGGCGTGATCGACGTGGGCGAATTCCACTTCGGCACCGATGCACCCGAGCGGATGACCGTGGTGTCCGGCGAGCTCCAGGTCCGGCTGCCCGGGGAGACGACCTTCCGGCCCTTCCCGAGCGGGACCGCCTTCGAGGTGCCGGGCAAGAGCGGATTCGACGTCCGGGCCGTCGAGCCCGCCGCGTACCTCTGCGAGTTCCTGTAGGACCGACGGCTCCGCGTCGAGCGAGGCCGCCGCCTACTCCTTCTTCTTCAGCTTCGCCTCGTTCTCCTTGATGAACGCCCGGATGTCGTCGGCGAGGTCGAGCAGCTTCGCCCACTGCTCCTGGTAGAGCGTCACCGGGAAGCGGCCGAGGCCGTAGACCGACACGCCGCCCTTCTCGCTGACCTTCATCGACACGCCCTTGCTCCCGCGCGACTTGAGCGCGGCGTTCTCGGCCTTGAGGCGTTCCAGTTCGGCTTGCAGCTCGGCTTCGGTCGGCATGGCGTCTCTCCAGGTGGGCGGTGTGGCTCGCGCCGATCACCTTACCCGCAACCCTGACGGCGTCCCACGGCTCCCGCCCATCCCGGGCCCTTCCAGGACCTCCCGCGCGACCTCCACCACCCGGTCGGGCTCGAAGCCGAAGCGCCGGTCGAGCTCCGCGAGCGGAGCCGACGCGCCGAAGGTGTGCATCCCCACCACCCTCCCCTCCGGCCCGACGTAGCGCTCCCATCCGAAGGTGGAGGCCTGCTCGATCGCCACCCGTGCGCGGATCGCGGGCGGAAGCACCTCCTCCCGGTACTCCCGCGGTTGCCGCTCGAAGAGGTCCCAGGAGGGCATCGAGACCACGCGCGAACGGATCCCCTCGGAGGAAAGCGCCTCGTGGGCCGCCACCGCGAGGCACAGTTCACTGCCCGTCGCGATGAGGAGGATCTCCGGCGGGCCGCCGGGTGCGTCCGCGAGCACGTAGGCCCCCCGGGCGACGCCCGTGGCCGGGGCGTAGCGGCTCCGGTCCAGGGTGGGGATGGCCTGCCGGGTGAGCACCATCGCCACCGGCCCGTGCCGGCTTTGCAGCGCGCACCGGTAGGCCTCGACCACCTCGTTGGCGTCGCCGGGACGGAAGAGCGCGAGGCCGGGCATGGCGCGAAGGGAGGCCAGGTGCTCCACGGGCTGGTGGGTCGGTCCGTCCTGGCCGTCCCCCAGGGCGTCGTGGGTGAACACGAAGAGCGACGGCACCTCCATGAGCGCCGCGAGGCGGAGGGCGGGCCGGGCGTAGTCGCTGAAGACGAGGAACGTGGCGCCGAACGGACGGAGCCCGGACAGCGCCATGCCGTTCACGGCGGCGGCCATGGCGTGCTCGCGGATCCCGAAGTGGAGGTTCCTCCCCGCGGGAGATCCCGGCTGGGAGTCGCCCGCCCCGGGGAACTCGAGCTCCGTCCTCGTGGAGGGACCCAGATCGGCGGATCCCCCGAGGAACCAGGGGATGGCCTGCGCGAGCGCGTTCAGCACCTGGCCGGAGGCATCGCGGCCCGAGAGACCCTCGGGATCGGCCGGGAAGCTGGGGAGCGCGCGCTCCCAGCGATCGGGCAGCGCCCCGCGCAGCATGACCTCGATCTCGGAAGCCAGCCCCGGCCGCCGCTGCCGGTGGAGGGCGAGGGCCTCGTTCCACCGTCGGTGCGTGTCGGCCCCCCGGGCGCCGATCCCGCGGGCGAAGTGCTCGCGGACGCCCTCCGGGACGAGGAACATGGCCTCCTCCGGCCAGCCGTAGGCCCGCTTGGTGAGCCTGACCTCCTCCTCCCCGAGCGGCTCGCCGTGGGCCGCGGCGGAATCCTGCTTGTGGGGCGAGCCCCAGCCGATGTGGGTGGCGAGAACGACGAGCGTGGGCCCTGCGCGGGTCACCTGGAAGGTCCGGAAGGCCGCCTCGATCCGGTCGAGGTCGTTCGCGTCCTCCACGCGGAGCACGTTCCACCCGTACGCGAGGAAGCGGGCGGCCACGTCCTCGGTGAAGGTGAGCCGCGTGCTTCCCTCGATGGTGACGTGGTTGTCGTCGTAGACCCAGCAGAGGTGGTCGAGCTTCAGGTGACCGGCCAGCGAGGCCGCCTCCGCGCCCACCCCCTCCATGAGGTCGCCGTCGGAGGCGAACGCGTACACGTCGTAGTCGAAGAGCGGCAGGTCGGGCTCGTCGAAGCGGGCGGAGAGCCAGCGGCGGGCCATGGCCATGCCCACGCTCGTGGCGATCCCCTGCCCGAGTGGTCCCGTGGTGGCCTCCACGCCGGAGGTCCGCAGGTACTCGGGGTGACCCGGGGCCTGCGATCCCCACTGGCGGAAGCGGCGGATGTCCTCGAGGGAGACCGCCGGTTCGCCCACGCGTTCGTGGCCCACCTTCACCGCCCGCGTCCCGGACAGGTGGAGGAGCGCCCAGAGCAGCATGGAGGCGTGGCCATTGGAGAGCACGAACCGATCGCGCCCGGGCCAGCTGGGGTCCTGCGGGTCGAAACGCAGGACGCGGTTCCACAGCACGTACCCCGCCGGGGCCAGCGCCATGGGGGTCCCGGGATGGCCCGACCGCGCCTGCTGGACCGCGTCGATGGAGAGGGTGCGGATGGTGTTCACGCAGAGGGTGTCGATCGCGCTGGTCACGGCCATGTTCCCTCCTGCGGTGGACGTCGCGGGACGAGCGACGCAGCGGCGGCGTCGACGAAGGCGATGGCGCGGGCGTCGTCCACCCGGCCTGCGGGAATGGTCGGGTCCCGGGCGGCGAGGCGCGCGAGCATCGGCGCCTTGCCGGCACCGGTCACGAGCCACAGGATCCGCCGGGCCCTGTCGATCACCCCGCGGGTGAGGGTCATGCGCCGCCACCCGGCGTAGGGCCCCGTGATCACCACGTCGCCCCCGCCCCGCTCCGGATCCGGGTCGCCGGGAGGCAGCGAGGCGGTGTGACCGTCGAGCCCGAGGCCGAGGTGGACCACGTCGAGCGCCCCGGTCCCGCCCGTGGCCACCGCGAGCTCGCGGGCATAGGCCGCCGCCGCGCGCCCGAGGTCTGCCTCCTCCACGGGCATGGCGTGGACGTTTCCGGGCGGGAGCTTCACCCGGGCGAGGAGGCTCTCCGCGACGTGGGTGAAATTTCGATCCGGGGACCCCGCGGGCGCGACTCGCTCGTCGACCTGGAGGAGATGGACCGCACTCCACGGGACCTCCTCGGTGGACAGCGCCCGGAGCATGCTCCAGGGCGTGCGCCCCCCGCTCACGGCCAGGGTGAACCGGCCGCGCGCTGCCACCGCCGCCCTCGCCTCGTCTGCGAGCCACCGGGCCGCAGCCAGGGCCGCGCTCGCCTCGTCGGTCAGGACCTCGATCCTCATGGCGTCTCCACGGGCCTCCTCACGACCTCGCGAGGAACCACCCCCCGGGGACCACGTTCCCCGCCTCCTTCGGCCCCCAGGTGCCTGGTTCGTACTCGTGGAGGGGCGTGCTCGCGTGGATGGCCGGATCGACGATCCTCCACGCCTCCTCCACGTAGTCCTCCCTCGCGAAGCGGAAGGGGTCCCCGCGCATCGCATCGCCGAGCAGCTCCTCGTAGGGCTGGAGGTCGCCCCGGCGGGACCTCGTCACCTCGAGCTCGACCTCCTCGGCCGCCAGGGCCTCGCCCGGGCCCTTGATGCAGGCGCCCAGCGCGATCACGAATTCCGGCGTCAGGCGGAAGCGGAGGTGGTTGCGGGGCAGGGACCTGCCCTCGACGATGGCGGGCGGCGGGCGCAGCTTCACCACCACCTCGGCCCGCGAGACGGGCAGGCACTTCCCCCCGCGCACGTAGAAGGGAACGCCCTGCCACCGCCAGGACTCGATCTGCAGCTTCAGGGCGAAGAAGGTCTCCGTCGTCGATGCGGGCGAGACCCCGGGCTCCGAGAGGTAGCCGCGGAACCGGCCGCGGACGAGGTTCCCCGGCTCGATGGGCTGGATGGCCTTCAGGACCTTGACCTTCTCCGTGCGGACCGCCTCGGGGTCGGCGGTTCTCGGAGGGGGCTCCATCGCGACGTTGGAGATGACCTGGAGGAGGTGATTCTGGAAGACGTCCCGGATGGCCCCGGCCTTGTCGTAGAAGGCCCCCCGGCCTTGCACGCCGAAGTCCTCGGCCATCGTGAGCTGGACGTTCTCGACGTAGTTCCGGTTCCAGATGGGCTCGAGGAAGGCGTTCGCGAACCGGAAGAAGGTCAGGTTCTGCACCGTGCCCTTCCCCAGGTAGTGGTCGATCCGGAAGATGCTCGATTCCGGGAAGTGCTCGTGCAGGGTGGCGTTCAACGTCCGCGCCGACGCCAGGTCGCTCCCGAAGGGCTTCTCGATGACGAGCCGGGCCGCCTGCGAGAGCCCGGCCGCCACGAGCTGCCTGCCCACCAGGCCGAAGAGCCCCTGGGGGACGGCCAGGTAGTGGACCGGGAGGCGAGCGCCGTCGAGCTCCCGCTTCAGCGCCACGAAGGTCGCCGGGTCGGCGTAGTCGCCGCCGACGTAGCGGAGCAGCGAGAGGAGCCTCGGGAAGGCCCTCGCATCGACGCCGCCGCCGTGCTCCTCCACGCTGGCCCGGGCGCGTTCCCGGAGATCGGCGGTGGTCCACCTCGAGCGCGCGACCCCGATGACGGGAACCTCGAGGGCTCCCCGACGGACCATGGCCTGGAGGGCCGGGAAGATCTTCTTGAAGGCCAGGTCCCCGGAGGCTCCGTAGAGGACGAGCGCGTCGGCGGGAGCCCCGGTCACGGCCGCTTCTCCGCGTGACCGCCGAAGGCGTGGCGCATCGCCGAGAGCACCCTGTCCGCGAAGTCCGCGCCGGCCCGCGACGAGAATCGCTGGTGCAGGGCCGCGGCGAGCACCGGTGCGGGAACTCCCTCGTCGATGGATGCGTGGAGGGCCCAGCGCCCCTCCCCGGAGTCGGAGACCCTCCCCGCGAACGCGTCCAGGTCCGGATCCCGGGCGAGTGCCTCGGCCGTGAGATCGAGGAGCCAGGACCCGATCACGCTTCCGCGCCGCCACACCTCGGACACCTCCGCCAGGTCGAACTCGAACTGGTAGTTCCCGGGCTCGCGCAGCGGCGCGGTCTCGGCGTCCACGTCGCGGCCGCGCTTCCCGATGGAGGCCTCCCGCAGGATGTTCAGCCCCTCGGCGTAGGCAGCCATGAGGCCGTACTCGATCCCGTTGTGGACCATCTTCACGAAGTGGCCACCGCCGCTCGGCCCGCAGTGCAGGTAGCCGCGCTCGGCGGGGCCGGGCTCACCGGAGCGGCCGGGAGTCCTGCGCTCGTCCCCGACGCCCGGCGCCAGGGCCGCGAAGATGGGGTCGAGCCTCGCCACCGCCGCCGGATCCCCCCCGATCATCTGGCAGTACCCCCGCTCCAGGCCCCACACCCCACCGCTCGTTCCCACGTCGACGTAGTGGACCCCTCTCGGCGCCAGTTCCCTGGCCCGCCGGATGTCGTCCACGTAGAAGGAGTTCCCGCCGTCGACGAGGACGTCGTCCTCCTCCAGGAGCGGCGCCACGTCGGAGACGGCCTGGTCCACGGCCTCGGCGGGGACCATCATCCACACGGCCCGCGGCCGCTCGAGCCCTCGCACGAGGTCCTGCAGGGAGGAGGCGCCCACCGCCCCCTCGGGCGCCAGCGCCTCCACCGCCCGGGGATCCCGGTCGAAGACCAGGCACCCGTGGCCTGCGCGCAGGAGCCTCCGCGCCATGTTCGAGCCCATCCGCCCGAGGCCGATCATTCCGATCTTCATGTCCCGCATCCCTTCATGGCGACGGCTCCACCGTCGTGACCGAGAAGTCCCTTCCCTCCCAGCTTCCGGCGTCGGGCCAGAAGAACGTGAAGTCGACGCGGACTCCGCCGCCGAGCTCCCCGGTGGGAAGGTCGGCCACGTGGAGCCCGAGCCCGGTATCCCGCGTCGGCGAGTCGACGATCGTGCGCCAGGAGTCGCTGCTCCAGTGGACGACCGCGGGCGCCAGCGTCTCCACCCGGAGCGTCCGGCCGCGCTCCACCTCACCGACCTTGTGGTTGAACCGCCACGGCGCGAGCCTCGAGGCGGTGTGGCGCCTCACGTACCGCTCGAGCGGCTGCGGTGGCCTGTCGAAGACCTCCCCGTCCGCCAGCGAGCGCGCCAGCTTCAGGTACTCCGCGTGCGCCCAGACGAGCGGCATGGCGGACCCGGTGGGGCCGCCCGGGTGGAGTTCTCGCGCCGGGACGTCGGCCGAGTCCCACGTCTGTTCCGGAAGGAGCCCGCCCGGGCCCGCCAGGCCCTCCATCGTGGCGAGGAGCCGCTCTGCCCCTGCCACGTCGCCGCAGGCGAGCGCATAGTGACCTCTCTCCCCGGTGAGGAGCGGCCAGGCCCGACCGATGCCGGTGCCGTCGAAGGGGCTTCCGTCCGCGTGCTCCCCGTAGCGATCCCCGTTGTACCGGCGCCAGGAAGGGCCAGCGGGGGTCTCGACCCGGAGCACCGCGTCGATGACCCGGACCGTGTTCCGGATTCGCGGGTCCCCGGGTGCCCGCAGCCCGAAGCGCACCAGGGCCAGGGCGTCTGCGCTGACGATGCCCTCCGGTGGTTGCGACGACTGGCCGGGCTCGGCGCTGGCCGGAGCGATGCGCACGTAGTGGCCGTCGACCCCGGATCGGCGGGCGAGCTCGGTGCCCCGCACGTAGGTCCAGCGTTCCACCCGGTCGTTCCATCCGTCCGCGGTCTCCCGCAGGTAGGGCGCCAGCTGACCCTCGTCGGCGATCTCCGCGAGATCCGCGGCCGCCAGGAGGGCCGCGATCTCCGCCGCCAGGGTGAAGGGCGTGTAGCCCCCGTCCTCCTCCCAGCGATCCTGCTGGGTGACGGGTCCGTTCCGGACCAGGAACGAGGCCGCCCGCCGCACCATGGTCCAGAGCCCCCCGACGGAGAGGTCGCGGTCGTCCAGCGCACCCTCCCGTCGCGCCAGATCGACGAGGAGGATGGGGAGCGCCGTCTCGTCCATCTGGACCCCCACCCAGTACGGGTGCCCGTCCGCCCACATGTTCTGCGGCCAGTGGCCGTCCGCCTCCTGGGTGGCCCGGAGGTATCCGAGCGCCGCCCGGACCTCTTCCTTCGCGCCGGCAGCGAGGAGCCCCCCGGCCGCCTCGACCATGTCGCGCGGCCAGACGAGGTGGTAACCGCCGAGATCCCCGTCTCCCTTCGAGGATCCCCAGGGAACCGCCAGGCTCGCCACGATGGCCCCGGGGAGGTGCTTCGACTGGTGCGTCTTCACCACCATCGCGCTGGTGGCGGCGAGCGGCCGTTCCCGCGCGGGCCGGAGGGCCCGCTGCCAGGCCTTCCACGGAGCGGTGTAGGCCTCGAGGATCCCCTCGAAGGGCTCGGCCAGCGAGGCCCTCGCCTGGTGGGCCGCCTCCTCGGAGGTGCTTCCGTGCCCGAGCGCGAGAACCACCACGCCGGGGCGGAGGTCCAGCTCGCCACAGAGCGCCACGTTCCCGTTCTCGGCGAGGGTCCACCGATCCCGGAGCTCCCCGTGACGCAGGAGGTCCTGCCAGCCATCCGAGGCGCCCACGAACCCCACCGAGCGGGCCCGGAACCCGGTGGAGCAGAGGAGGCAGAGGGCATGACCGCCGCGCGAGGCGAAGAGCGCCGGGACGCCCTTGTACGCTCCGACCCACCCGGTGTTGCCGGCCCCGTGGTTGTCGAGGTGGGGAGCGAGCAGCGCGAAGACGCGGAAGTCCTCGATCCGGCCGAGGAGCGGCGTGAAGCGGACCCGCTGCAGGACGACGGGCCGACGGGGATCGGCGATCACGTCCTTCTCGATCCGGTAGCGCCCCTGCCCGCAGGTGTTCGCGAGGCGGTAGTGGGGCACTCCGGGGACGGGGCAGGCGACCTCGTGGACGGCGTGACGCTTCTCCTCCGAGAAGAACCCGTCCGGCGCCGTCACCACGAGCCCCAGGTCCCTCGTCGCCGCCGCGTCCATGCGTGGGGCGTAGATCTCGTTCAGGATCCCGTGCGAGAGCGTGAACCAGATGGAGCTGCCGTCCAGCGCCGTCCCGACCCCGCACTTGTTCGCGGAGGTCCAGCGCCCGGGCGACCCGGGCCATCCGGGAGCGTGCCGCTCCCTCACGGCACCTCCGGGTGGAGCTCGTACGCCCGGTCGATGCGCGCCATCGCGACCTCCCGCGGGGACCCGAGGGGAATCCTCCTGTCCTGCATAACGACCCCGCCCCTGCCGGCAAGCATCCCCACGGGGCCCCTCGTCCTGGGAGCCCTCCGTCACGTGCATCCGCACCCATTTACTTGCACATGCATTTACATGCGACGTGCCGCTTGACGGAGGCCCGGCTCGCGTTAAGCGCTGGCCAGGAGGCGCACGCCCGTGGCGCTCGAATCCCCCCGCGAACCCGCCGTCGACGCCAGGCTCGAGACCGCCTGGCAGGTGCTGCGCGTCGGCGAATGGCGGGGCCACCACGTGACGCCCCGGCCGGCACGGGCCGGCCCGGGCAAGGAGGATGCACCATGCGGAAGCTCATGCTTGCAGTGATCGCTGCACTTCCGGCGATGGCGTTCGCCGCGACCTGGACGAACGCGCCGCTCGTGGATCACAACTGCGCCGAGAAGGTGAAGGCGGCTCCCGACGCCCACACGACGGCGTGCCTCATCCAGTGCTCGGGCAGCGGCTACGGGATCCTCGAGAACGGGAAGTGGATCGGGCTCGACGAGGCGGGCAACGAGAAGGCCCTCGCCGCCCTGAAGGCCACCGGTCGCAAGGACCACGTCCGCGTCAACCTCACCGGGGAGCTGAGGGGCTCCGTCATCCACGTGTCCACCCTGGCCATCCCGGACTGAGAGGACCTCCGGCTCCGCGGAGGATCGAGGTGCAGAATGCACGGCGCGGCCGAAGGCGCATCCAGGCCGATCTCCCCGTGGTGGCGGCACGGGACCCTGCTGGTGACGATCTTCGGCTTCTCCGTGCTGACCGTGGTCACGGTCCTGACCTACACCAACGCCCCGCCCATCCCGCGCCGGGTGGTGGATCCGGCCGGCAACCTGCTATTCACCGGGGACGACGTCGAGCGCGGCCAGGAGGTGTTCCTCGAACACGCGCTCATGGAGCACGGAACGCTCTGGGGCCACGGCGCCTACCTGGGCCCCGACTACACGGCCGAGCACCTGCACCGCGAGGTCGGGATCGCCCGCGACCTGCAGGCCGGCACCCGCTTCGGGAAGGCCTTCGCGGCACTCTCCCCGGACGAGCAGGCGCTCGTCGCGGACGGGGTGCGGGCCGAGCTCAAGCGAAACCGCTTCGACCCCGCGACGGGAACCCTGACGCTGTCGTGGGGCGAGGCCGCGGCGAGCCGGGAACTCGAGGCCTACTGGGCCGGGTATTTCTCCCGTGGCGACCTCGCCCCGGGACTTCCTCCAGGAAGCATCCCGGATCGTGAGGAGATGCGCGCCCTCGGCGCCTACTTCACCTGGGCGACCTGGGCGACCGTCACGAACCGGCCCGGCAAGGACTACACCTACACGAACAACTGGCCGTACGATCCCGACGCCGGCAATCGCCCCTCGACGCAGGCCTACCTGTGGAGCGCCCTCAGCCTGGTGGCCCTGCTGTCCGGGCTGGGGCTCGTCCTCCTGCTCTTCGGGAAGTTCCACTTCCTCGGCTGGGAGGGCGATGCGACCGAGTCCCCGCCGCCGCCCTCCCCCGGGCCGGTCGCCCTGACGCCGAGCCAGCACGCCACGGGAAGGTACTTCCTGGTCGTGGCCCTGCTCTTCCTCCTGCAGTCGGTCGTCGGAGGGGCCCTGGCCCACTACAGGGTCGAACCGTTCTCGTTCTACGGACTGGATGCCGTCGTCCGGCTCGCACCGTACAACCTCCTCCGGACGTACCACCTCCAGCTCGCGATCTTCTGGATCGCGACCGCCTGGGTCGCGGGCGGGCTCTTCCTCGCACCCCTGGTCGGGGGCGGGGATCCGCCCGGGCAGAAGGCCCTGGTGGACGTCCTCTTCTGGGCGCTCCTGCTCGTGGTCGTGGGCAGCCTGGTCGGCGAGTTCCTGGGCCTGAAGGGGCTCCTGGGACGAGCCTGGTTCTGGCTCGGCCACCAGGGCTCGGAGTACCTCGACCTGGGTCGCTTCTGGCAGCTCCTCCTGGCCGGGGCGCTCGTCCTCTGGCTCGTCGCGATGTTTCGCGCGCTGCGCCCCGCGATGCGCCGGGAGGGGACGAGCGAGGTCTCCGCCCTGTTCCTGTACGCCGCAGCCGCCATCCCGGTCTTCTACCTCCCCGCGCTGTTCTACGGCCCGCGCACCAACTTCGCGGTCATCGACAACTGGAGGTTCTGGATCATCCACCTCTGGGTCGAGGGCTTCTTCGAGCTCTTCGCCACGGTGCTCGTCGCCATCATGTTCCGGCAGATCGGGCTCGTGACCACCCGCACGGCGACCCGCCTGGTCTACCTGGACGCGATCCTCTTCCTGGCCGGGGGGATCATCGGGACCGGCCACCACTGGTACTTCACCGGCCAGGGAACCCTGAACATGGGGCTCGCCGCGTGCTTCTCGGCCCTCGAGGTCGTCCCGCTCACGCTGCTCACGCTCGACGCCTCCGGGTTCATCCAGCTGGGCAGGCGCGCCGCGTCCGGCGACGCGCGGGACCTGGCCACGAAGCACCGCTGGGCCATCTACTTCTTCATCGCGGTCGGCGTGTGGAACTTCGTCGGCGCAGGGATCTTCGGCTTCCTCATCAACACGCCGATCGTGTCCTACTTCGAGACGGGGACCACGCTGACGGCCAACCACGGCCACGCGGCCATGTTCGGGGTCTTCGGCATGCTGGGGCTGGGCGTGCTCGTCTTCTGCCTGCGGAGCATGCAGGGCGACGCCGGCTGGCGCACCACCGAGAAGCTCGTCCGCCTGGGATTCTGGGGCCTCAACGCGGGCCTGTCGCTGATGATCCTCCTCGACCTCTTCCCGGCCGGCGTCCTGCAGCTCTCCGACGTCATCGCCAACGGCTACTGGCACGCACGCCGGCTCGACTACACCATGGGCGGCACGTTCCACGCGCTGGAATGGATCCGCGTCGCGGGAGACATGGTGTTCCTCGTCCTGGGTGCGTTGCCGATCGCCGCGGCCGCGGTGCTGGCCGTCCTGAGGCGGGACGTGGTCCCGTCCGCTGCGCGGGCCTGAGCCGGACGACCGCCGCGCGGCCTGCGACCGCCCTACACGCGCGCGGAGCCCGGCGTCCGGGCGCCCGGCCAGGCGAGCGTGAGGAGCAGGGCGCTCTCCGTCAGCGCCTCGAGCCCGAACTCCACCTGCCGATCCAGGGTGACGAGGTTGCCGGCCGGAAGGTCGATGGCGCCGTCCGGGAAGTGGGCCTCCAGGTTCCCGCGGAGCGCCTGGAGGGTGATGCGCGCCTCGGTCCTCGCCTCGACGCGACGGGCGCCCTTCCGCAGGACGATGAGGACGACCCGCAGGTCGGGGTACTTCGCGAGGGTGACCGCAGCGTGCCCCTCCACGGTGAGCGCGGCCTCCCGTCGCAGCTCCCGCTCCAGGGCGGGCAGGTCGAAGTGGCCCAGGGGATCCCGGAGGTGGGCGAGATGGGGCCTCACCCGTCCCGGCGCTGGAGGGGAAAGCCACGCGCCCTTGCCGTGAGGCTGTGCCGTTGCCATGTGTCCTCCTCTTCCCTCCCGGACCTCATCGAAGATCGAGCTCGGCCCGCTTCTCCTCCCGGCCCTTCCAGGCCTCCGCGTCCGGGAGGGGATCGGCCTTGTCCCGGATGACCGGCCACCTCCGGGAGAGCTCCGCGTTCAGGGCCACGTACTGCTTCCATCGCTCCGGGAGGTCGTCGTCCACGAAGATGGCGTTCACCGGGCAGACGGGCTCGCAGGCACCGCAGTCGATGCACTCCTCCGGGTCGATGACGAGGAAGTTCGGCCCGCCGTGGAAGCAGTCGACGGGGCAGACCTCGACGCAATCCGTGTACCTGCAGCGGATGCAGGGCTCTGCGACCACGTACGCCATGGTCGTCCTCTAGCGGCCCCGGCGGGCCCCTCCACGGATTCGGCGGGCCCCCTCCCGTCGGGGGCAAGGGAATGTTCGCGTGGACGCGCGTGGTTCCGGCCGAGGGCCGGGCGATTCGCCAGGCGGGGTCACGACCAGCCACTCCCGGCGACCTGCTCGACGCTCCTCGCCCCCAGGGCGCGAAGCTCGTCGAGAACCGCGGTCCCGTCCCCGTCGAACGGCAGGCTGAGCCACAGGCCGTCGACCGAGGCGTTGCGGAACGCATCGACCTCGAAGGCCGGGTGGTGGGGGCGCGGCAGCCCGCAGCGGACGAGGAGGCCCACGAAGACGGCGAGGGCCGCGAGCAGGATGCCGAGCTCGAAGGTGATCGGGACGAAGGCGAGCGGACTGTGCGGCGGCCGGTTCCCCACGTTGATCGGGAAGTCCACCGCGACCATCCACCACTGCATGGCGTAGCCGGACGTGACCCCCAGGGAGCCGCCGGCGAGGCACAGGAGCGGCAGGCGGGAGCGCGGGAGGCCGAGCGCCTCCGCCGCCTCGGGAATGGGCACGGGAGAGTGGAGGTCGACGTCGGCGTGGCCTTCCGCGCGGAGGCGGCGAGCCGCCTCCAGGAGCGCGTGCTCCGTCCGGAACTCGGCGAGGATCCATCGGGTCATGGTCAGTCCGGCACCACGTAGGGCCCCCCGGCGGCCTGGATCTCGAGCTGGCGTCGCAGCTCCTTCACCTCGGTGGTGGAGACGGCCGGCAGGAAGCGGATGAACAGCAGGAAGAGCGCGAGGAAGAAGCCGATGGTCCCGACGAGAAGGCTCCAGTCGACCCAGGTCGGGTGGAAGATGCCCCAGCTCGTCGGCACCTGCGTGCGGATGAGGGATCCGGCGATGATCGTGAAGCGCTCCGACCACATCCCCACGTTCACGAGGACGGAGACCATCCAGACGACCCAGACGTTCTGGCGCAGCTGCCGCCACCAGAGGAGCTGGGGGACGAGGACGTTGCAGGCGAGCTGGACGAGGTACACCCCCCGGTACGGCCCGGTCCAGCGGAGGAGGTAGGCGTAGGACTCCAGCGGGTTGCCGGCGTACCAGGCCATGAACTGCTCGACGACGTAGCCGTAGGCCACCATGAGCCCGGTGACGAGGAGCACCTTGCTCATGTTGTCCACGTGCTTCGTCGTGACGAGACCCTCGAGGTGGAGGAGGCGCCGGGCGGGGAGCAGCAGCGTCAGCACCATCGCGAAGCCGGAGAAGATGGCCCCGGCCACGAAGTAGGGCGGGAAGATGGTCGTGTGCCAGCCCGGGAGCTGCGAGACGGCGAAGTCGAAGCTCACGATGGTGTGGACGGAGATGACGAGCGGTGTGGCCAGGCCGGCGAGCAGCAGGTACGCCGTGCGGTACTCGTTCCAGTGCCGGGCCGAGCCGCGCCACCCCAGGGCCAGCACGCCGCAGACGACCCGCTGCAGGCGGCTCCGCCCGGAGTCCCGCAGCGCCGCGAGGTCGGGGACGAGCCCGACGTACCAGAAGAGCAAGGAGACCGTGAAGTAGGTGGAGACCGCGAAGACGTCCCAGACGAGCGGGCTCTTGAACTGGGTCCAGAGCCCCATCGTCGCCGGGTACGGGATGAGCCAGTATCCGAACCACGGGCGTCCCAGGTGGAGGAGCGGGAAGAGCCCGGCCATCATGACCGCGAACAGCGTCATGGTCTCCGAGATGCGGTTGATGGAGGTGCGCCAGCGCTGCTGGAAGAGGAGGAGGATGGCCGAGATCAGGGTCCCGGCGTGTCCGATGCCGATCCACCAGACGAAGTTGGTGATGGCGAAGGCCCAGCCAACCGGGACGTTGATTCCCCAGGTCCCGACCCCGATCCCGACCGTGACCACGAGCGCCACGAGAAACGTCCCGAGCGCGGCGAGCGAGAGGAGGAGCGCCCCCCACCAGATGGCGGGTGTCCGGCCCCACAGCGGGGCGAAGACCATGCCCGAGACGGCGGCGTCGTCCGGGCTCCCGGCGAGGAGCGGCACCGGATCGAGAGGGTCGGCGAGGCGGACGGGACGGGCGGGCGGCGACGCATGCATGGGTGCTCCGGCCTGGCGGCTCCTCCCTCGCCGCCCCTGTCGCTAGTCGGCGGGCCACGGGGACGCAATCGCCCGGGGCCGTCTCATATGGGTGCATGTGCAACGATTGATTACCGGGGCGCGGCTCCATTCGCGTGCACGGGAGGCCGGACCCGGCTAACGGATGCGCCGGGTGGACCATGCGCTCCCAGGCGTTCATGCCCGCGGCGGTCCCCGCGATGCGAGGAGGACCCGCGCGATTCCGGCACGCGCGTCCGTCCCCGCCTGCCCCGCCGACACCGCCGCTCGCGCTCGGGCCGCCAGGCATGGATTGGCAGGAGGAGCCGCGCCAGCGTGGCGTGCACGTCGTCCTCGGCGCGGGCATGGTGGCCCGGTCCCTCGCGCGCGCCCTCCGGGCGGCCGGTCGCGACGTCCGCGTCGTCCATCGGACGGAGGGGCACCTCGACCTCGGCGGCGCCGAGGAGGCCCACGCCGACGCCACCAGGGCTGGCGACGTGGAGGACGTGACGGAGGGGGCCGCCTGCGTCTACCACTGCGCCCGGCCCGGGCCGCTCGAGTGGCCGCCCGGGATCCTCTGGCTTGCGCGCGGCGTGGCCGAGGGGACGCGGCGGAACGGCGTGGACCTGGTGGTGCTCGACGACCTCTCGGCGTACGGGCGCGCCGTCGTCGTGGGGCCCGGGACGGAGTCCCGCCCCTGCTCTCCCGGCGGCGTCCTGCGCGCCCAGGCGGCGTCGCTGTTCCTCGCGCCCGAGGCGCGCGGGCGGCGTCGCGTGATCGTGGCCCGGACGGCCGACCTCTTCGGGCCGGGCGCCGACCGTGCTCCCCTGCTCGGCGAGCGCTTCCTGCGCTGCGTGCTCTCGGGTCGACCCGCGCCGGCCTACGGGAACCCGGACCTGCCGCACAGCTACGCCTACCTGCCCGACGTCGTCCGGGCGCTCGTGGCGCTCGGTGAATCCCCGCTGGCCGGGGGGGTCTACCTGCTGCCCGCCGAGCCCGCGGAGTCCACCGTCCGCGTGTTCGGCCGATTCTACGCGGCCCTCGGCTTGGAGCCCGCCCTCTCCCGCCGTTCGGCCTGGGGCGCCTGGCTGCGCGAGTTCATGCACCCCGGCAGCGAGGAGCTCGCGGAGCGCATCTTCCAGTGGAAGCAGCCCCTCGTCGTCGACGACGTCCGCATCCGGCGCGAGATGGGGGTCGGATCCACGCCCTGGGACGAGGCCGTCCAGGGGACGCTGGCGTGGGCGCGGGACGCCTTCGGGACCGCGACGCGGCCTGTTCGGCGGCGGCGAGGAATCGTCGCCTGAGCGAGAGGAGCGAGGTCATGTGGCCGAGATGGGTGAGCGTCTTCGTGGGAGGCTGGCTGGCGATGTCGGCGTGGATCCTCCAGGAGCCGGTGCCGGCGCGATGGATCCAGTTCGCGACCGGGGCGGCGATCTTCCTCGTCGCGATCGTCGCGATGGGAATGGTCGGCGCGAGGCGCCTCAACACCCTCCTCGGACTCGGTGCCGCCGTGACCCCGTTCGTCCTCGGCATGCAGCAGCCGGCGGCGGGGGTGAACCTGCTCGCCTGCGGGCTCGTGGCGCTCGTGGCGTCGCTCGTTCCCTGGAACCCTCGCGATCACCGGATCGCGCCGGCATCGACTCCTGCCTCCGCCCGATCCCGGCGAGGGCCCATGCATTCCTTTCGCGTCCGGTGACACCCTTGCCCCTTCGGAGGCACGGCTTTCTTGCCGCGCCCGCTCGGCCTGCCTACCGTCGCCGGAGGGGGAACTCTCCTGGCCGCGATGGGGACACGATCGCTGTTCGAGGACACGCCGGCCTCACGGCGGCGTCTGGTCCTGACGCTCTACGCGGCGGTGACGCCCGGCTTCCTGGGCTCCTTGCTCCTCCTCGGACGGCCGTCGTCCGACCTGCGCCCTCTCGCGGCCGTCGTGGCGCTGATCGTCCTCGGTGCACTATGGATATACGTCCGCCGGACCCCCTCCACCCGGGACTGGATCTTCCCGGTGGCGATCGGGCCGACGGCCTGCGTGGGCATCGCCTACGCATCCTCCGGCGCCACCGGCGACGCCTACCTGGCGCTCGTGGGAGCCCCGCTGGTGTGCGCGGCGGCGCTGTTCGAGCGCCCGGTCGTCCTCTCGGCGCTCGCCGCGGTGATCGCGACGGTGGTCCTCTCCCTCCAGGCGCAGATGAACGCGGGCGCGACTGCCGTCAGCACGCTGCTCCTGGGGCCTGCCGCGGCCATCGCGAGCTGGGTGATCTTCTCCTCGGCCAACGAGTTCCGGGTGGCCCGGCGGGAGCTGCAACGGCTGGCCCGGCGCGACCAGGCGCTGCTGCGCAGCCTGCCCGACGTGCTCGTCCGCGTCGACCGCGAGGGACGGATCCTCGACGTCCACGTCCCGGACCGCGAGGGCGGTCCGGTGACGCGGGAGGATCTCGCCGGGCGGGCGATCCACGACCTGGTCCCGGCACGCGAGGCCGGGGCCATGCGGGACGCCGTCGCCCGCGCCTTCGCGAGCGACGACCCCCAGCGGCTGGAGTACGCCGGCCCGGGGCCGCAGGAGGAGCGGTTCTACGAGGCCCGGCTGGTGCGGTCCGGGGCCGACGAGGTCACCGTCATCCGCCGGGACACGACCGACCAGCGCCGGGCCGACGACGACCGTCGCTTCTCCGAGGTCCTCCTCGGACGCATGCAGGAAGCCGTCGTCGCGGTGGACGTGAACCTGAAGGTGGTGAAGTGGTCGGGGGGCGCCGAGCGCATCTACGGGTGGACCGAGGCCGAGGCGCTCGGCAAGCCCATCGCCACGCTCGTCCAGCCCGACCTGCCCGGGCCCGACGCCGCGGCGTTCGCGGCGACCCTTGCCTGGAAGGGCGTCGACCACGCCGTGATCCGCCAGCGCCGCAAGGACGGGACGTCCATCGTCATCGACTCGAACGTGGCGGCACTGCACGACCCAGTGGGCAGCGTGAAGGGCTACCTGGCCGTCTGCCGCGACGTCACCGCGCAGACGAAGGCCGAGCGTGCGCTGCGCGAGAGCGCGGCCCGGCTGCGCGCCACCTTCGAGTCGCCCGCCGTGGGCATCGCGCTCACCAGCCCGGGAAAGGGGTGGATCGAGGTCAACGACCAGCTCTGCTCGATGCTCGGGTACTCGCGGGAGGAGCTCTCCCGCATGACCTGGCTCGACCTCACCCACCCGGAAGACGTGCCCGGGAACCTCGCCCTCTTCGAGAAGCTGCTCGCCGGGGAGCGGGAGAGCTACTCTCTCGACAAGCGCTTCGTGCGCAAGGACGGCACGACCTTCTGGTGCCTGGTGTCGGCGAGTTGCGCCCGGCGGGAGGACCGCAGCGTCCGGTACGTCGTCTCCATCTACCTCGACATCGAGAAGCGCCGCCGGGCCGAGGAGGCGCTCCGGGAGAGCGAACGCTGGCTCCGCACCAGCCAGGAGATCGCCCGCATCGGGCACTACGTCTACGACATCCCGGGCGATCGCTGGGCGAGCTCCGAGACGCTGGACGGGATCTTCGGCATCGATGCGTCGTTCCCACGGAAGGCGGCCGACTGGACCTGGCTCATCCACCCCGACGACCGGGAACGGATGCGCGAGTACCTGGGTGAGCTGCTCGCCGGCGGGACCCGGTTCGACCGGGAGTACCGCATCGTGAACCAGGTCACCGGCGCCGCCTGCTGGGTCCACGGCCTGGGCGAGCTCTCCCGTGGCCCGGACGGAGAGCCGGTGCGCCTCGTCGGGACCATCCAGGACGTGACCGGGCGCAAGGCGGCCGAGATCGAGCGTAACGCGCTGCAGGCCAAGCTGGCCCTCTCGGCGCGCCTCGCCGCCATGGGGACGCTCGTGGCCGGGGTCGCGCACGAGATCAACAACCCGCTCGCCGCCGCGATCGCGAGCCAGGGGCTCGCGCTGGACGCGGCGCGCGAGGCCCAGAGGCGGCTCGGAGCCGGTCCCGGGCTGGACGTCGAGGCGGAGATGCGCCTTCTCGGCGGCCTCGTCGAGACCCTGGAGGACGCCCAGGAGGCCGGCCTGCGCATCGCACGCATCGTCAAGGACTTCGCCGCGTTCGGCCGCCCGAACCCTCCCCGCTCGAGGGCCCGCCTCGCCGACGTCGTGCAACAGGCGCTCACGTGGCTTCCCGGGTGGATCTCCCAGGCCGCGACGGTCCACCTCGAGACCGAGGCGGCTCCGGACGTCCTCGTGGCGAGCAGCCAGATCGAGCAGGTGGTCATCAACCTGGTGTCCAACGCCGCGAAGGCCATCCCGCCCGGCAGGAAGGGAACCATCCTCCTCCGCGTGGGAGCGGGCGACGGCGCGGTGCACCTCGACGTGACAGACGACGGCGTGGGCATCCGTCCCGAGCACCTCGAGCGCATCTTCGAGCCGTTCTTCACGACCCGTCCCGCCGGCGACCAGCGCGGGATCGGCATCGGCCTCGCCGTCAGCCACTCCATCGTCGAAGCGCACGAGGGAACGCTGACGGTCCGGAGCGAGCCCGGGAAGGGATCCACCTTCCGGATGGCCCTGCCGCCCGCCACCGCGGGCGGATGACGCCGCGCTCCCGGCTCCTACAGCAGGTTCGACAGCAGCCGCGCCGTCGAGTTCCGGAACCGCCGCGCGCGCGACCAGCCCCGGACCTCCTCCAGGGTGACCTGCCGGCAGTCGCGCAGGTCCTCCTCGAAGAGCCGCTCCGATTCCCGGGCCACCTCTCCGTCGTAGACCCAGATCATGAGCTCCTTGTTGATGCGGAGCGACCGCATGTCCAGGTTGAGCGTGCCGATCGAGCAGGCCTCGCCGTCGACGGTGAGCGTCTTCGCGTGGAAGAACCCCTTCTCCCAGAGCCAGATGCGCACCCCGCCCCGGAGCAACCGCTCGAAGTAGGACTCGGCGGCCCACCACGGCACCTGCTTGTCGGCCCATCCGGTGGTCATGAAGTCCACCGTCACCCCGCCCGACGCCGCGTTGATGAGCACGTCGAGCGTGGTCTGGTCCGGCACCAGGTAGGGCGACTGCAGGAGGACCCGGCTGCGGGCGCCCGAGATGGCGAGCTGGTGGGCCCGCGTCGCCGCGTTCCACGGATCGTCGAACCCCTGGTGGACCGTCTGCACCATGATGTCGCCGGGGGGGAGCGAGGCGTCCGGGTAGTACCCGGGCTTGAAGAGGTCCTCGCCGAACACCTCGTACCAGCGCATGTCGAAGAGCTTCTCCAGATCGGCGACCCCCGGTCCGGTGATCCGGATGCCCGTGTCGCGCCACGCCGGGAACCTCTTTCCCCCGTCGATGTACTCCTGCCCGACGTTGAACCCGCCGCTGTGCCCGATCTCGGCGTCGATGACCGTGATCTTGCGGTGGTTCCGGTAGTTCACCCGGGCGAGCTGCGCGATGTCGGAGCCCACCTTCGCCCCGGCCCGGCGCAGCTCGTCGAGCTCGGACTTCGAGTAGGCGATGCACCCGACGAGGTCGTTCAGGATCCGCACCTCGACGCCTGCCGCGAGGCGATCGAGGAGCACCCGGGTGATCCGCGCGGTGAGCTCGTCCTTTCCCCAGATGAAGTAGTTCATGTGGATGAACCGCCTCGCCGCGGCGAGGTCGGCGACGAGCACGTCGAAGTACTCCTGGCCGGAGCCGTACAGGTCGCAGGTGCGCACCGGCAGGACGGGCACGCCGAGCTTCCGTCCGGCCACGTTCGCGATGCGGGCCTGCTCGGCCGGCAGCCCGGCCACGAACTCCCGGGACCGCGCCGCGTGGGGGGCGTAGACGAGCGGCATGAAGCGCCCGAGGATCTCCTGCAGGCGCCGGGTGGAGGGTGCCCGCTGGACGTTGCTCGGCCAGTCGCGCCCGAAGAGGAAGTAGACGACGAGCCCCAGGAACGGGATCGCGAAGAGGACGAGCAACCAGGCGAGCGTGGCGGTGGGCTCGCGATCCTGCGAGACGACGAGGATGGCGACGCCGACCCAGTAGACGAGGAGGGCGACCTCGACGACGACCCAGATGTCGATCGGCAGGTGCGGCATCGCGGATACCCCTCCAGGCCCCCGACCATACCCTTCCCGGCGCCCGAGTTGCGCCGCGGAAGCGCGCGATTACGAACTACCGGCCGACCGCACCGACTTCCAATCGATGGAGCGACGCACCCCATGAACGCCTCCCGCGCTCTCGCCCCGGTCCTCGTCGCATTCGCCCTCCACGCCCTTCCCGCTCGGGCCACCGAGCCGCGGCTCGTCTGCTTCGGCAACGAGCCGTCCTGGAGCCTGAAGTTCGACGGAGGCGGCCGGGCCACGCTCGCCTTCCCCGACGCGAAGCCGATCGCCTACCGGGGGCGCGAGACGCGCCTCGACTTCCTGAAGGAGAGGGCCTGGCGCGGCACGCCTTCCGGGGACGCGAAGGCCGTGGTCGTGGCCTTCCTCCGGGAGGGGTCCTGCAGCGACGGCATGTCCGACGCCACGCACCCGATGTCGGCCCGGGTGTCGCTCCCCGACGGACGCTTCCTGGCGGGCTGCTGCCGCATCCCGCCCCTCCCGCTCGAGGGGACCACGTGGCAGCTCAGCCCGCCCGGAGGCACCCCGGCCGGGCCGAAGGACGCGAAGGCGGCGTCCCCCACCGTCCGGTTCGCCGACGGCCGGGCATCCGGCTTCTCCGGGTGCAACCGGTTCACCGGCGGTTACACGCGGGACGGCGACACGATCACCGTCGGACGCCTGGCGGGGACGATGATGGCCTGCCCGGAGCCGCGAATGGCGGCCGAGAAGGCCTTCCTCGACGCCCTCTCCGGCACCCACCGCGTCGCCATCGCGGGCGATCACCTCACGCTCACCCCGGCCTCCGGGACCCCGCTCGCCTTCCAGGCCGAGCCCCCGCCCACGCTCGAGGGCGTGACCTGGAACGTCACCGGCTTCAACAACGGCCGACAGGCAGTGGTGAGCCCGCGCACCGGGACCACCGTGACGCTCTCCTTCGAGAACGGGAAGGTGACCGGGTCGACCGGTTGTAACACCTTCCGTGCGACCTACACGAGCGAGGGGAACCGCCTCTCCATCGGACCGGCGGCCACGACCCGCAAGGCCTGCCCGGCCGAGGGCGTCATGGATCAGGAGCGGCAGCTCCTCGCCGCGCTCTCGACGGCGAAGACCTGGACCGTGGAGAACGGGACGCTCGACGTCCACCGCGCCGACGGGGAGCGGGTGCTGATGGCGTCGGGAACGGTCGGGACGGGTCGCTGAGCGGCCTCAGGGTTCCCGGGCCTTCTGGAAGAGGGACCGGACCCCGGCGATGAGCGACCCTCCGGAGATCATCCCGAGGAAGTAGACGACCACCATGGGCTCGACAGGCGGTTGACGGTAGCAGGAACCCCGGCACCCTCGACCGCCCCCCGATCGGGTCCGGGCGCCCCGGGGCCCGGCCACTAAGAGTCTCACACCCCATCCAGGAGACGCCCATGTCGAGCCTGTCGCCGCAGGAAGCCCGCCAGATCGCGAAGGAGGCCTACGTCTACGGCTTCCCCGTCGTCGACAACTACCGCGTCAACTACTCGTTCTTCGTCGACCGGAAGAGTCCCGAGTTCAAGGCTCCGTGGAACGCGCTCAACAACACCTCCCGCGTCTTCACGCCGGACGACACGTCCATCCAGACCCCGAACTCCGACACGCCCTACTCGCAGCTCGGCACCGACCTGCGCGCCGAGCCGCTCGTCCTCACCATCCCGCCCATCGAGGGAAACCGTTACTTCTCGGTGCAGCTCATCGACCTCTTCACGCACAACTACGACTACATCGGCACGCGCACGACCGGGAACGGCGGGGGCAACTACCTCATCGCCGGTCCGGCCTGGAAGGGTGAGGCTCCGGCGGGGATCGCGAAGGTCTTCCGCTGCGAGACCGAGCTCGGCTGGGCGCACTACCGGACCCAGCTCATCGACTCCTCCGACCTCGAGAACGTGAAGAAGGTGCAGGCCGGCTACCGGGTGCAGACGCTCTCCCGGTTCCTGGGCAAGCCCCCCCCTCCAGCCGCGCCGGCCATCGACTTCGTGGCGCCCCTCACGCCGGAGGAGCAGCGCACCTCGCCCGACTTCTTCCAGGTGCTCGCGTTCGCGCTGGGCTTCTGCCCCGTGCACCCGTCCGAGGTGGCGCTGCGCGAGCGGTTCGCGAAGATCGGCATCGAGGGGGGGAGGCCGTTCGACCCGTCGAAGCTCCCGCCCGAGATCCTGCAGGCGGTGAAGGACGGCATGGCCGACGCCTGGAAGGAGTTCGGCGAGTTCAAGGCCCGAGACATCGACACCGGCAAGAAGGGCTCCGCCGACGTGTTCGGCACGCGAGAGTACCTCCAGAACGACTACCTCTACCGCATGGCCGGGGCGGTCCTCGGCATCTACGGCAACTCGAGGGATGAGGCCCTCTACCCCATCTACTTCGTGGACTCCGCGGGCGAGCCGCTCGACGCCTCGAGGAAGAGCTACGCGCTGCGCTTCCCGCCGGGCGCGCTCCCGCCGGTGGACGCCTTCTGGTCGCTCACGCTCTACGCCCTTCCGTCGAAGCTCCTGTACGCGAATCCGCTGAAGCGCTACCTCGTCAACTCGCCGATGCTGCCGGGAATCGCGCGCGACGCCGACGGCGGCCTCACGCTCCACGTGCAGCACGCCTCGCCGGGCGCTGGAAAGGAGGCGAACTGGCTGCCCGCGCCGTCCGGCCCGCTCTTCATGGTGCTCCGCCTCTACCTGCCGAGGAAGGAGGCGCTCGACGGCACCTGGAAGCGCCCGGAGCCGCAGGGAACCCCGATCACCGGAGGCAAGTGAATGGAACTCGTCGAGGTAACGCCCGAGACCTACATCCGCGCCGAGACCGACCGGAACTTCCAGAACTTCCTGGGCCTGACGGGCGGCGTGAACCGCTTCTTCCACATCCGGAAGCCCACTCCGCTCGACAAGCAGACCGTGATCCGCATGAACCTGGACACGCTCTACTCCGGCGCGGTCGTCGACACGTCGAAGGGCGCGACGATCACGATCCCGGAGGTCCCGGCCGGGCGGTTCATCTCCGCGCAGGTCGTCGACAACGACCACTACTGCCCGGCGACGTTCTACGAGGCGGGAACCCACCGGATCGAGAGCGACACCCGTTACGCGGCCGTGATCGTGCGCATCCAGGTCTTCGATCCGAAGGACCCCGCGGAGGTGGCGCTCGTGAACGGCCTTCAGGACGGGCTCGTCCTCCAGGCCGGTAGCGCGGAACCGCTGCCCCCCTCGAAGTGGGAGCCGAAGTCACTCCAGGCCCTCACCGACCGCTACAACGAGGAGGCGAAGGCTCTCGCCGGCTTCAAGGGCCTCATGGGCCGGCGCGGCAAGGTCGACGAGGCGCGTCGCCACCTCGTCGCGGCCGCGGGCTGGGGTCTCAATCCCGACGAGGACGCGACCTACTTCATGTACGCAGGCGAGCACGACGCCGCGAAGGCCTACGTCGCCACCTACCCGGTCCCGGAGACCCGCGCCTTCTGGTCCATCACGGTGTACGGCGCCGACGGCTACATGAAGTCGGAGAACGCCATCCTGAACAGCTCCAGCGCGAAGCTGAACCCCGACGGGACCTTCACCGCCCACTTCGGCTCGAAGGCGCTCTGCGGCGACGTCCCGAACCGGCTCGACGTCACGCCCGGCTGGAACTTCGTGATGCGCGTCTACCGTCCGGGCCCGAGCGTCCTCGACGGGAGCTACGTGCTGCCGGCGGCGACGCCGATGAAGTAGACGGCGGACGCGGGGGCACGGGACGAGGGGCGGCCCGCCCCGGGCCCCGCCTCGATCTCCTGTCGCATCCACCACCCGGATGGGAGTATGGATCCGGTCCATGAAGACACTCACCGAGATCAGTGGGACCCTGGTTCGTTCGGCCGCCGCCGCGATCGCCGAGGCGCGGCGCTCCCTCCCGCGCGAGGAGACGCCGGTCACGCCCGCGGTCGTCGTCGCGGAGGCGCCGGCGGAGGGCGCCGAGCCCGCGGTCACCGCCCCTCCGGAGCCCGCCCCGAAGGTCGACCCCGACGCCGAGAGCGAGGCCGTGAAGGCCCTGCTCGACGCTGCCGTCGCGAAGGCCACCGGCTGCTCCGGCGACCGGCTCGAGATCGTTCGCGCTGCCGTCAAGGCCGCGGGGCGCCGCACGAGCGACGTCCGTGTCGTCCGCGTCTTCGGCGTCGAGGAACCGCTGCGCGGCGCCCACGTGATCGGGGAGCGCCAGTACGTCGTCGACCTCCTGCCCTCGAGCATGCAGCAGGTGGCGGACGCCCACCGGAAGGAAAAGGGCCGGGGCGGCGGCAAGGGGGGCGGTCGCGGAGGCGGAGGCGGGGACCGCGGCTCGAAGGGCAGCACGAGCGGCGGGTTCTCCATGGACGCGGTGAAGGACGACCGGAAGGGCGACCGCGGTGGCGGGCGACGCCCTGGCGGCGCCGGCAGGCCGGGCGGCACCCCGCCGAAGAAGTGACCGGCCGCGGGGTCCGCCGGGTGGCACCCCGGTCGACCCGGGGTGAAGCAGGTCGGACCCCGGGTTCCCGCCCCGCGACGTCGCCGAGGAGGCTCCCCTGCCCCGGCGAATCGGTCTCTTCCTGCTGGCGGCCTGCGAGCGCCTTCGCCGCGCCGAGAGCCCGTCCCTCGCGCGGCGCGGTCCCTAGGACCCTACCCGCCTGGCAATCGCCGCGAGGATCGCGTCGGTCTCGGGCCACTCCTGCGTCGCGAGCTTGGAGTGGATCAGCTCGCCGTCGAGGGTGACCTCGAAGGACCCCCTTCTCCCGCCCTTCAGCTCCACGCCGACCCCTTCTCCGAATCTCTCCGTGATCGCCTGCCCGAGACCTCGGGCCCTGGGGAGATAGCCTCAAGCAGTGCAGTACTCGATGGTGATCATGCGGACTCCTTCGTGGCTCGCAGGGTGAATCTAGCGCGGAAACCGGGCCGCCGGAGCACCGTCCACCACGTCGTGGTCGGAGCTCGCGGTCAGCGCGCGCGTGATCCGGTCAGGGGCCGGTGGGTGAGGTGACCCGGGCGGGTGCTCGGTCGCGGCGCCGCAGGCGGACCCGCAGCCCGCGCGGCCCCATGGTGAAGGCGAATCTCTCCCGGACCTCGTCGCGCGCCCCCACGCGCTCGGGCGTGAAGGACCCGAAGAGCGTGGAGAGCGCCACGCGCATCTCGACGAGCGCCAGCGACCGTCCGGGGCAGAGCCTGGGCCCGGAACCGAACGGCATGTGGGCCGAAGGGTCGTGGGCCACCCCTGGCCTCTGCGCGAGCCACCTCTCCGGCTTGAAGGCGGCCGGCTCGTCGAAGTGCCCCGCGTCCACCGCGGCGGGACGCAGGAGGAGGGCCACGGTCTGGCCGCGCGGAAGGGACAGGTCACCCAGCACCACGTCCTCGTTCGCGTCGAGGAGCAGGAGCGGCGCCACCGGCCGCAGGCGCATGGTCTCGCTCGCCACCGCCCCGGCCACCTCGAGCCGGGCCACGGCCTCGGGGTCCGCGGGGGCGACCCCGCCCTGGAGGACCCGGTCGGCCTCCTCCTGCAGCGCCGTCACCACGTCGGGATGGTCGCAGAGCTCGTGGACGGCCCAGGAGAGGGTGAGCGCGGTGGTGTCCTCGCCCCCGAGCAGGATCTGGATCGCGTTGCCGAGGATCTGACCGTCGGTGAATGGCGCCCCGGCCTCGTCGCGCGCCAGGATCATCGCCTCGAGGAAGGTCTCGGGGCGGGCGGCGCGGGAGGGGTCGGCCGCCAGCCGGGCGCGGGCCTCGACAAGGAAGCCCCGCAGGAGCTCGAGCACCTCGGCCACCGCCCGCTCCAGGCGGCGCTCGGGCGGGAGCTTCAGGTGGCGCCAGAGCGGGAAGACCGCGAAGAGGCGGCGGTTGATCCCGGGGAACACCTGCTCGAGCCGGCGCTGCAGCACGTCCTCGCCCTGCTCCAGGGTGTCGAGGTCGTGCCCGAAGGCGAGGCGGGTCGTCAGGTCCACCGTGAAGCGCTTGAAGTCCTCCTCGACCTCCACCGGGCGCCCCGCGTCCGCCTCCGCGCCCCACCGTCGGTGAAGCCTGACCGCGACCTCGCGAAGGGCGGGATGGAAGGCGCGCAGGTGGGCCGGGGAGAGCGCCTCCATGGTGAGCCGCCGGAGCGGCCTCCATTCGACGCCCTCGGCCGAGAACACCCCGAGGAGCCCCAGCTCGCGGAACACCGGCTCGATGTTGGCGAGCCGCCGGAAGGCCCCGGGCCGCTCGCGAAGCACCTGCTGGACGAGGCGGGGATCGCTCAGGGCGACGACGCTCCGCCCCCCGAGCGAGAGGCGGTACACCGGTCCGTGGCGCCTCGCCCAGCGCTCGAGGGTGAGGTGGAGCCGCTCCAGGTCGAGCGCAGGCAGGGCGCCGAGGACGGGGACGCCGCGGGGCCCGGGCAGGTCTCGAACCGCGCGCAGCCCCTGCCGTGCGCCCTGGTCCGGCACGAGCGCCCCCGGGCGGGCGAAGACCACGTCGCCGCGGACCTCGAGCGGGCAGGCGCGCAGGCACCCCTCGCCGCCGTGGCGCCGCCCGCTGGTGACGTCGAATCGCCAGTGGTGATTCCGGCAGACGAGGGCGCCCCCCTCGACGGTTCCCTCGGCGAGGAGCGCGCCCTGGTGCGGGCAGCGCCCCTCGTACGCGTGCAACCCGTCGGGACCCCGGACCACGACCAGGTCCGCGCTGCCGGCGGTGACGCCGAACGGGCCCGGTCCGGCCAGGGAGCCGGCCGCACCCACGGGCACCCACTCTCCTTGCCCCCCGGGCCGCAGGCGCTGCATCGAACCCCCTACCCCGATTGCAACACGTACGCGACGGCGAACCCCGCCAGGATGAGGAGCACGGTCGCCGTCCGTACGTTGCGCTGGTGCTGGATCGAGGCGTGGAAGCCTTCACGATGGATCGCGGTCAAAGACTTCCTCCCCAGGGACGTCGCGGCGAGACCGACTCACCTCCTCGCCTTCCCTTCTTACTGGGAGAGAAATGACGACGGTCAACTCATGACACCCCTCCTTGGGGCGGAAAAGCGGCTGACCCCCGATTCCTGGGCCCGGAAGACCTGGTCACGTTTCCTCGCCGTTCCCGTCTGATCCGGAGGGGGCCTCCATGGTCACGAGGACGAGACGCAGGCCACCGGCGCGACGCGGCCATGTGGCGCCATCCCTCGCGGAGGAAGGCGAGCGACTTCTCTACGAGATCTTCCTCGATGACGCCCTCCGGACCGGGGTGGCGCCCGGCGGGTCGCGCCCCGCCCGCGCCAGCAGTCCCCGCCCCCGCCCGGTCGATCCCTCGGTTCGAATGATCCGCCTGCCACCCGGGTGATCCCGGTCGGGGACCCCGGCGCCGGTCTTCGCGGCGTCGCGCCGATGACGCATTAGGATATGGCCCTGAACCCGTCGGAAGGCTTGGGGTTTTCTCATATGCGCGTCGCCATCATCGGTTCCGGACCCGCCGGTTTCTACGCCGCCGAGGCGCTCCTCAAGCGCACCGACGTGAAGGTCGACGTCGACCTCTTCGACCGGCTGCCCACGCCGTACGGCCTCGTGCGCGGCGGGGTGGCCCCCGACCACCAGAAGATCAAGGCCGTGACCCGCGTGTTCGCCGCCACTGCGGCCCGCCCGACGTTCCGCTTCCTGGGAAACGTCCAGCTGGGGCGCGACGTGACCGTCGAGGAGCTGCGCAGCCACTACCACCAGATCGTCTACGCCACCGGCAACGAGGGGGACCGGCGCCTCGGCATCCCCGGCGAGGGCATCGACCGCTGCACGCCGGCCGCGGTCTTCGTGGGCTGGTACAACGGCCATCCCGACTACCGGAACGCCCGCATCGACCTCTCGGTGGAACGGGTGGCGGTGGTGGGCAACGGCAACGTGGCGCTCGACGTGGCCCGCATCCTCCTGCGCACGCGGAACGAGCTCGCCAGGACCGACATCGCGGCCCACGCGCTCGAGGCGCTCCGCGAGAGCCGCGTGCGCGAGGTCTTCGTGCTCGGCCGCCGCGGCCCGAACCAGGCCGCATTCACCCCGGGTGAATTGGAGGAGCTCCGCGAGATGGAGGACGCCCAGGCGGTCGTCGATCCCGCGCAGCTCGAGGACGGCGCGGTGGTCGGCGAGGAGTCCCGCAAGGGCAACCTCGAGCTCCTGCGCTCCTTCGCCGCCCGGCCCGTCCGCGAGGACGGCCGAAAGCTCCACCTCCGGTTCCTGGTCTCCCCCACCGAGATCCTGGGCGACTCCCGGGGCGGCGTCTCCGGCGTCGTGCTCGAGAGGAACCGCCTCGAGACGCGCCCGGACGGCAGCATCGCCGCGCGCGGGACCGGCGAGTTCGAGGTGCTCGACGTGGGGATGGTCCTCCCCGCCGTGGGCTTCGCCGCCGACCCCATCCCGGGTGTCCCCCACGACGACCGGGCCCGCATCGTCTCCAACCGGGACGGGCGCGTCGTGGACGCGAGCGGCGTGGTCGTCCCCGGCGAGTACGTGGTGGGCTGGGCCCGCAGCGGGCCCCAGGGGCTCATCGGCGAGCACAAGCGGGCCTCGGCCCACGTGGTCGAGCACATGATCGCCGACACGGCCGGGCTCGAGGCGCGGGAACTGCCGCCCCGCGAGGCCATCGACGCCGTCATCCGGCAGCGCGGCGTGAAGCTCGTCTCCTTCGCCGACTGGAAGCAGCTCGACGACGTCGAGGTGGCGCGCGGCGCCCGCCGCGGCGCCCCGCGCGACAAGATCGTCGACGTCGGGGCGATGCTCGAGCTCCTCGGCCCCGGCGCCTGACCACCCCGGCGGGGCCGGGCGCGGCGCACCGTCAGCCCGCGCGCCGGAGCGCCTCCTGCAGCCGGGCGTCGTGCCCGTAGTAGTCGTCGGCGAAGTGCACGATGCCGGCCGGATCCACCGTCACGGTGTCGTAGAAGAGGATCACGGTGACCTGCTCCGCCAGGTTCACCTGCGTGGGCCGGTCGCCCGCCATGGCCGCCTCGATGCGGGGGCGATCCCAGCCGGCGTTGGCGCGGAGCACCCACTCCGCGAGCCGCTGCGGGTCCTCCACGCGGATGCACCCGTGGCTGTAGTCGCGGCGCACCCGGGAGAAGAGCTGCCTCGCCGGGGAGCCGTGCATGTACACGTTGTTCGCGTTCGGGAAGATGAACTTGGCGAGGCCGAGCGAGTTCTTCGGACCCGGGCGCTGGCGGAGCACGAGCCTCCCCGCCGCGACCTCGTCGAGGTTCTCCGGCGTGGGAGGCAGCGTCGGGGCGCCGTCCTCCCCGCGCGCCACGATCTCCATGTCCTGCCTGTCGAGGTAGGCGGGGTCCTTGCGGGCGCGCGGCAGGATCTCCTTCCGGACGATGCTCGGGGGCGGGTTCCAGTAGGGCCGGAAGACCACGTACCGCATCTGCCCGATGAAGAGCGGCGTCTCGTGCCCGACCGACTTCCCGGCCACCACCCGCATCCTCATCGGGTCGGCCTCCTGGTCCCCGTCGAAGGCGTAGAGCAGGAAGTGGGGGACGTTCACGACGATGGTCGGCCCCACGGGCAACGCCGGGACCCAGCGGAGCCTCTCCAGGGCGAGCTCGATCTGGCGGACCCGCGCTGCGAGCGGGACGTCGACGGCGGCGATGGTCCCGGGCCCCACCACGCCGTCGGGCTCGAGCGCGTGGCGATCCTGGAACCGCTTCACGGCCTCGACGAGCGAGCCGGCGTAGAGCGGGGTCCCGCCCGGCGCCGCAGCCGGGGGCCTGTCTCTTATACACATCTCCGAGCCCACG
>JBAVCR010000088.1:0-2513 GCA_049586815.1 Anaeromyxobacteraceae bacterium | reverse complement strand
CCCCGGTGATGCCGGTCACGAGGACCGGGGCCGTGGAGAACGGGCCCACGCCGCCGGGACCGAGCTGCCCCGTGGTGTCGTCGCCCCAGCACCAGACCTGTCCTCCGGGGGCGATGACCGCGCAGGCGTGGGCGTATCCCGCGGCGAGCGCGACCGCGCGGGCCGGGGCGGCCGGCAGCCCCCTCACGTCCACGGGCGCCGGGCGGAAGGTGGTGGAGCCGTCGCCGAGCTGTCCCCGGTCGTTCGCGCCCCAGCAGCGCACCCGCCCGTCGTCGAGGATCGTGCAGGTGAATCCCTCGCCGGCGGCGACGGCGGAGGACCGGCAGCAACCGTCGCCGCAGCGCAGCCACCCCGGGTTGCAGGTGAAGGCGCAGGCGCCGGCGCCGCAGGTGGGGGACGCGTTCGGCGGCGCCGCGCAGGCCTGGCAGGACGCCCCGCAGTGCTGCGGGTCGTCGTCGGCGAAGCAGGAGCCGCCGCAGGCGTGGTTGCCCTGGTCGCAGGTGATGGCGCAGGTGCCGGCCCCGAGGGCCGGGCCGGGCTGGCAGACACCGCGTCCAGGACCGGTGGTGGGCCCGGCGCAGGGCGCGCATGCCGTGCCGCAGGAGAGATCGTTCTCGACCTGGCAGGTCGCCGCGCCGGCGGTCGCGCCCGCGCAGAGGCGCGCCGGCGCGTTGCAGGTGAATCCGCAGGCATCCTGCACGCAGGCGGGGCTGCCGTTCTGGGGCGCCGTGCAGGGAACGCAGCCGCCGCCGCACTTCAGGAGGTCCGCCTGGCAAACGTAGTCGCAGCTGCCGTCGGGGTTGCAGACCGGGCTCGCGCCCTGCGGGGCGGTGCAGGTGCAGGCGGTGGGGACGAGGCTCGACCCGTTCTCGTCGACGAGCGACCTCGAGCAGCCCGACGCGAGGGCGGCGGCGAGGGTGGCGAGGGCGAGGAGGCGGCGGGAGGGGGCTTTCATCCTAGAACCCGAAGAGCACGAGGAGCCCGGCCGAGCCACCGGGGCGGACGACGGTCCGGTCGTTCAGCCGGTAGAGCTGGGCCGCCGCGCTGACGTCGATGCCGAGCCGGAGCGGGCCGACGGGGATCGAGGCCATGCAGGCGAGCCCCGCGCCGAGGATCCCGGAGGAGAACGAGGGGCTCGCGGGAAAGCTCTGGCTCGCGAAGCCTCCGGTGAGCTGCGGTCCGAGCTCGAGGAAGAAGGCGCTCTCGGTGAGCGGCCAGAGGACCGCCACCGACCCGCCGAAGTACTGGAACTGGTAGTCGAGCGTGGGGCCGCTCACGTTCTTCCCGGCCCAGTCGAAGGAAACCCGGAGACCGACCGGGCCGAACTCCTTGCGCACGCCGGCGCGCACCGTCGGGGCCACGCCGAGCCCCTGGAGGTCGAACCAGGCCACGCCGCCCTCGACGAAGGCCAGGTTGGGCTTGGGCCCCCCCTTCGTCCGCGCCACCTCGTAGCGCGTGGGCGAGAGGAGCGGCAGGTCGCGGGTGGCGCCCTTCTCGAGCACCACCTCCCCTTGCGCCCGCCCGTCCGGCGAGCGGCGTTCCACCGCGTAGCGCCCCGCCGGCAGCGCGAGGGCGAGCGGCGCGGACTGGGCCGCGACCTCGGCGAGCAGCCCTCCGGGGCCGCGCAGGAAGTAGGTCGAGCCAGCGTCGGCGGGCAGGACGAGGCGGGACTCGGCGCGCCGCAGGTCGGCGAGGACCACGTCGCCGCGCCCCGACATGCGGAACTCGTAGGTGGGGTGCTGCACGCCACCCTGCGTGCCGGCGGTCTCCGCCACGGTGCGGGCCGAGGTGTAGCGGAAGGCCTCGGCGAGCGTGACCTGCCCGTCGCCGTCGGCGTCGGCGGCGCCGCGCAGCCCGACGTCCAGGTGGTGGGTGAAGAAGCTGCCGCCCAGGGCCGCCGACTCCTGGGCCGTCTCCCCCACGGCGGCGGAGGTGATGAAGGCCGTCCCCCGTGCGCTCTCGTCGGCGGGAAGGGCGAAGTCGATGGCGGTCACCGGTCGGGCCCCCTTCACCTGCGTGAGCCCCCCGGACTCGCAGGCGTCGACGACCACGATGCGGGTGTCGGCCGGCGAGGCCGAGGCCGCGGTGCGGAGCTCCTCGTAGGAGAAGGTGTCGTTGCCGAGCTCGAGCCCCACCGAGCCGGCGTGCCCGGAGAAGTAGACGACGAGGAGCGCCCGCTCCCCGTTCTTCCGGGTGAGCCGGATGCGGGCGTCGGTGGCGGCGAAGGCCTCGCGCAGCGCCGCGGCGTCCCGCCCCTTCAGGACGACGATGCGGTCGTCGGTGAAGTCACCGAGCTGGAGCAGGGCGGCGCGCACGCGGTCGGCGTCCTTCTCGGCGAAGTAGAGCCGCTCCCGTCCGGCGGCGCCCCGGTCGTTGCCGATCAGGATCGCGAACCGGGCGGCGCCGAGCGTCGGCGCCGGCGCGGCGAGGGAGGCGACGAGCGCGGCCGCGATGGCGGCGCGCCGGATCAAGGGAGCTTCTCGACGAGGAGCGTCGCCTGGGCGGCCGCGGGC
>JBAVCR010000087.1:0-4203 GCA_049586815.1 Anaeromyxobacteraceae bacterium | reverse complement strand
CTGCAGCACAAGCCGCTCCCCTACGACAAGGCGGGCGAGCAGCACTACGACCTCGCGAGCGCCTTCATCAAGGCCATGCGCGGCAGCGATCCGGACGCCGCCGTCTACTACATGGTGCGGATGCTCGAGGGCGGAGAGGAGCCCCGCTTCGTGGTCCGCCGCATGGTGATCTTCGCGAGCGAGGACGTGGGCAACGCCGACCCGCGCGCGCTCCTCGTCGCCACCGCGGCGCTCCAGGCGCTCGAGCTCGTGGGCTTGCCGGAGGCGGTGCTCCCCCTCACGCAGGCCGCCACCTACCTGGCGCTCGCCCCCAAGTCGAACACGGTCATCACCTCCTACGCGACCGCGCGGAAGCTGGTGCGGGAGCGGGGTCCCCTTCCCGTGCCGATGAAGCTGCGCAACGCGCCCACCCGCCTCCTCGAGTCGATGGGCTACGGCGGCGGCTACCGCTACCCGCACAACTTCGACGGGAACTACGTCGTGGAGGAGTACCTGCCGGACGCCCTGCGGGGCGAGCCGGTCGTCGTGCCCTCCGGGACCGGCGAGGAGAAGGTGCTCTTCGAGCGGCTCGCGCGGCTGCGCGCCGCCGGGAAGGACGGGCCGGAGGAGACCTAGGCCGTGGCGGAACCTAGGCGGGGTACTTGCCGGTGACGTAGTCCACGAGGTCCTGGATCTGCCCCTCGCGGTTGCGCACCAGCCAGTGGTTCAGGTCGCCCTGCGAGACCACGCCGACCACGTTGCCCGCCTCGACCACCGGGATGTGGCGGATGCGCTTCTCGGAGACCACCCGCATGGCGTCCACCACCGAGGCCGACGGGCGCATCACCACGAGGTCGCGGGTCATCACGTCGGAGACCTTCGTCGCGGCCGGATCGCGCCGCTCCCCCACCACCCGGCGCAGGATGTCGCGCTCGGTGAAGATGCCCACCAGGCGCCCCCCGTCGAGCACGAGCACCGAGCCGACCTGGTTCTGGTTCAGGACGTCCACCGCCGCGGCCACGCTGATGTCGGGTGGCACGGAGAGGGTGGCCTTCCCGCGCCCCTTCGTGGCGAGAACCTGCGAGAGCGGTGTCTGGGTGTCGGGCTTCAGGTCCATTGGCACCTCCGGTGAAGCGGGGCCATATCCTGGGGTGCCCCCGGGCGCACCACGCCCCGGCCATCCCCTTTTGGGTACGTGGCGCCGGCGGCGCGAGGAGGACGCGTGATCCTGTACCTGCACGGCTTCGCCTCGGGCCCCGGCTCGACGAAGGGGCGCGCGGTGGCCGAAGGCCTCGCCCGCGACGGCATCGCGGTGCGCCGGCTCGACCTCACGCCAGGGCCGGAGGGCTTCGAGCGGAGCACGCCCTCGTCGATGCTCGCCATCGTGGAGGAGGAGCTGCGGCGGGAACCGGGGCCGCACGCCATCGTCGGGAGCTCGCTCGGCGGGTGGCTCGCGGCGCTCGCCGCCTCGCGAAACCCGTCGGTGGAGCGGCTCGTCCTCCTCGCCCCCGCCTTCCGGCTCCACGAGCGCTGGATCGCCCGCTTCGGCGAGGAGGCGCGGGAGCGCTGGCGGCGCGAGGGGAGCGTGGAGGTCCACCACCACGCCGACGACAGGCCCCGGCGCATCGGCTGGGCCTTCCTGGAGGACGCGGCCCGCTGGCCGCCCTTCCCGGTGGTGCGCGTCCCGGTCCTCTGCATCGCCGGGCGCCGCGACGACACGGTCCCGCTGGAGGACGTGTCCGCCTGGGTGGAGCGCACGCCGGGCGCGGAGCTCGAGGTTGTGGACGACGGCCACGAGCTGACCGGGTCGCTCGATCGCATCGTCGAGCGGACCCGCGCCTTCCTGGCCGCCGGTCCGGCGCGCTAGCCGCTAGTACGCCGCCTCGGACGTCTGGGCCTCGTCCTCGACGTCGTCCTCCACGTCGGAGCGGTACTTGCGCAGCACCCGCTTGAAGTTGGACCGATCCATGCCGGCCTTGCGCGCCGCCGCCGAGATGTTGTTGTCGCAGGCCCGCATGAGGGCCTCGACGTAGCGCTTCTCGAAGTTGCGGAGCGCCGCGTCCTTGGCGGTCGCGTAGCTCTGGGCGAGCAGCTCGGCGTCGTCGGCGCCGTGCGGGACCTCGCGGAGCACCGGCGCGGTGCGCCCGGTCACCGACGGCGGCAGGTCGCTCGACTGGATGGCGTCGCCGCGGCAGAGGACCACGGCCCGCTCGATGGCGTTCTCCAGCTCGCGGACGTTCCCGGGCCAGCGGTAGGCGCAGAGCAGCTCGATGGCCTGCGGCGCGAGCGTGCGCACCTTCTTCTGGAGCCGTTCGGAGTAGCGGCGCACGAAGTGGTGGGCGAGCAGCGGGACGTCGTCGAGCCGGTCGCGGAGCGGCGGGAGCTGGATGGCGATGACGTTGAGCCGGTAGAAGAGGTCCTCGCGGAACTTGCCGGCGCGGACCAGCTTGGGCAGGTCGCGGTGGGTGGCGGCGATGACGCGGACGTCCACCTTGACCGCGTCGGTGGAGCCGACCCGCTTGATCTCGCCCTCCTGGAGGACGCGCAGGAGCCGCACCTGGGTGGAGAGCGGGATGTCGCCGATCTCGTCGAGGAAGATGGTGCCGCCGTTGGCCGACTCGAAGAGCCCCTTGTGGTCGCGGTTGGCGCCGGTGAAGGACCCCTTCACGTGGCCGAAGAGCTCGCTCTCGAGCAAGGTCTCGGTGAGGGCGCCGCAGTTGAGGGCCACGAACGGGTGGGCGCGGCGCGGGCTGCGGGCGTGCAGGGCGCGGGCCACGAGCTCCTTGCCGGTGCCGCTCTCGCCCTGGACGAGCACGGTGGCGGCGCTGTAGGCGACGGCCTCGATCATGCGGCCGACGTCGCGCATCGGGCCGCTCGTGCCCACGAGCCCCTGCGTGGTCTCGAGCGCCTCGAGCCGGGTCTCCAGCTCGCGGTTGCGGTCCTGCAGCCGCTTGCGCTCGGCGGCGCGGGCCACCACGTAGGCCACGTGCTCGACGTCGTCGGGCTTCTCGATGAACGGCTTGATGAGGTAGTCGTGCGCGCCGGCCTTCATGGCGGCGAGCGCGGTGTCCACCGTGGCGTGGCCGGTCATCATGATGACCTCGATCTCCGGCCGGCGGTGCTTCACCGCGTTGAGCAGCTCGATGCCCGAGAGCTCGGGCATGCGGATGTCGAGCATGGCCACGTCGAAGTCCTCGTTGGCGAGGCGCTGCATCGCGGCGATGGGGGAGTCGAGGGCCACCACGTCGTGCCCCTTCTTCCTCAGGATCATCTCGAGCGCCTTGAGGACGCTGGGCTCGTCGTCGACGACGAGGACGCGGGCGGGGCGGGCGGTCTCTTCCATGGCAACTCCTCCGGTCACGGTACGGGTTCGGCGGGAAGGTCGACGACGAAGCGCGCGCCGCCCTCCTTCGGGTTCTCGAGGCGGATGGAGCCGCCGTGCTCCTCGGCGATGCGGTAGCAGATGGAGAGGCCGAGCCCGGTGCCCTGCCCCTCCGGCTTGGTGGTGAAGAACGGCTCGAAGATGCGCTCGGCCAGGTCGGCGGGGACACCCGGGCCGTCGTCGGCCACGCTCACCACCACGCGCCCGGGAGCGCCCGGACCGGTGTGCACGACGACGCGCCCCTTGCCCACGACCGCCTGGGTGGCGTTCACGATGAGGTTCACCACCACCTGCTGCAGCTGGTTCGCGTTGCCGAGCGCGAGGGCGGGCGCGAGCTCGCGCACCACGGTGATGCGCCCGTCGCGCAGGTTGGGGTGGAGGATGAGGAGCGCGTCGTCGGCCACGCGCGCGAGGTCCACCGTACCGCGCTCGTGCTCCTTGGGGATGCGCGAGAAGCGGAGCAGGGACTCGACGATGCGCTTCGCCCGCATGGCGGCGTCGCTGATGAGGCGCAGGCTCTCCTGGTCCTCGGCGTTGCGCTCGTCCTGGGCCATGATCTGGGCGAAGGCCAGGATGCCGCCCAGCGGGTTGTTGATCTCGTGGGCCACGCCGCCCGCCAGCTGCCCGAGCGCCGACATCTTCTCGGTCTGCACGAGGCGACGGGTGACCTCGCGCTCCTGGGTCACGTCCTTGTAGACGACGACGAGCGCGTCGCCGCCGAAGGGGAAGGCGCGGAGCAGCCAGGAGCGGTTGCGGAAGGGGATGACCTTCTCCGACGACTCGGCGAGGTATGGCCGGGGGCAGGGAAGGTCCCCGAAGGCGTGGTCGGTGCAGCGCAGGCC
>JBAVCR010000086.1:0-3263 GCA_049586815.1 Anaeromyxobacteraceae bacterium | reverse complement strand
AGTTCACGGAACGCAAATGTGCGCACATGCAGCCACATCGAAATCCGGGCGCCAAGCACGGACGATCACTGGTCGATTTCTTTGTCACATGATCCGGTGACGAACATCCGCACCCTTTCGTCGCGGGAGGTGTTCCAACCCGGACGCGCTGCCCGGCCCGCTGGGGGTCGGAACGCACGCCAAAGGGAGAGCACGAATGACCCGACGAATCATCGCCACGATGACCGCCCTCGGACTCCTCGCCGCGGGGTGCGGTGGAACGGTCGAGGACGCGAGCGCACCGTCGTCCGTCGACGCCGCGACATCCAGTGCCGACGCGGCCGAGCTCCTGAGGAACGGGGGCACCATCGCCGGCGTCGCGAGGGACGCGGCCTCGGGGGGGGTGATCGCCGGCGTCGTGGTGACCGTCGGGGCGAGGTCGGCCACGACCGCGAACGACGGCACCTACGCGTTCCAGGTCCTGCCCGGAACCTACACGGCCACCGCGGCGAGGAGTGGGTACCAGACGGCGACCCAGCCGGTCACCGTGAAGCGCAGGGCCACGACCACGCTCGACTGGTCCCTCGCGTCCCCGGTGGCCACCTGCGCCTACGTCTACGGGGAATGGGGCGCCTGCCAGCCCGATGGGACGCAGGCGCGAACGCTGCAGTCGGCGACGCCCGCCGGCTGCGCCGGCACGCCCGTCCTGACCCGAACCTGCACCTACGTCCCCCCCGCGCAGCCGCCTGCCGGGGCCGCCTTCAAGGTCTTTGCGAACAACGATCTCGGCATGCACTGCGTGGACAGGAGCTTCGCGGTGTTCTCGATCCTGCCCCCCTACAACGTCGTCGACGCCCAGGTCGTCGCCTTGCAGAGCTCCGGGCGACCGGTGATCCTCGATCAGGCGAGGGTCGACGTCCGCTACGCGGCGGTCGCGGATGCGACGGGTTCGATCAACTCCACGAGCCTGGGCAAGAGCGACTTCTGGACGTACGCACTCGCCCTGTACGGCGCGACGCTCTCGCCGGGACAGGGACTCGAGGGGATGTGGATGCCCGCGGACGCCCCCTCGCCCGCCGGCAGGACCCTGGCCTGGGACGTGAGCATGGGCCTCTTCAAGGCGCCGGGAATTCCCATCTTCCCCGTCGACGACCGGGGCAAGGTCAACCGCTACCCGCTGATGCGATTCTCGGCGTTCGACAAGGCCGGCGCGCTGCTCGGCTCGACCGACGTGGTGCTCCCGGTCTCGGAGGAGACCTCCTGCCAGAACTGCCACGCCACCGGCAAGGTCGCGGCTCCCGCCGGCGCCCTGCCCTGGTCCTCCGACCCGGACCTCGAGGCCCAGGCGCGTCGCAACGTCCTCGTCCTCCACAATGCGCGCCGGGGCACGAACCTCCAGGCGCCGGTCCTCTGCGCCGGGTGTCACTACTCGCCCGCCCTGGACCTCGCCGGCAGAGGCCCCACGGCTTCGCAGGCCGGCCACCGGAACATGTCGGGCGTCATGCACGCCTTCCACGCCGACAAGATGACCGGCCTGTCCGACTCGCCGGTCCCGGTGGGAGGAACCGTCCCGGCCGCCGCCACCCAGTCCTGCTACCAGTGCCATCCCGGCGCGGCCACGCAGTGCCTGCGCGGGGCCATGACCACCTCGGTCGATTGCCAGAACTGCCACGGCAACATGGCGGCGGTCGGTGGCGCCTCTCCGCTCCTCGCGGGCGGGAGCATCGACGGCGCCAACGACCGAGGCGCCCGCCGCCCCTGGCTCGACCTGCCGCGCTGCCAGAGCTGCCACGCCGGCGACGCCGTCTCGAGGACCTCGATCGCGAACGGCCCGCCGCTCGCCGCCGACGGCCTGCGCTTCAACGAGGCCTTCCGCAAGGGTGATGCCTCGGCCTCGCCCATCCTGGCCACGAACACCCGCTTCGCGGAGCAGGCGGGGAAGCTCTACCGGAAGAGCAAGGGGCACGGCGGGCTCGCCTGCGAGGCTTGCCACGGCTCCACGCACGCCATCTGGTCGGGAAACCCGAACGACGACGTCGCCGCGACGCAGCTGCAGGGGCACTCCGGGACCATCGGGGAGTGCAGCGCCTGTCACCTCGCCGCCCCGACGCCCGGCCTCGGCGGCCCCCACGGGATGCACCCCGTGGGAGCGGCATGGGTGGAGTCCCACCACGAGGACACGTTCACGACGAACCTGGCCGCCTGCCAGGCCTGCCACGGTCTCGACTACCGGGGCACGGTCCTCTCGCGGATGTTCGCCACCCGCACGCTGGCAGGGAGGACCCTGTCGAAGGGGACGATGGTGGGGTGCTACGACTGCCACGGCGGCCCGCGCGGCTGACCGGGACGGTCGCGCGCCAGCGGGCTCCCGGGCTCCGCTGGCGCGCCGCCTCACTTCCCGCCCAGGTCCTCGATCTCCCGCTCGACGTCCTTGCGGTCGTCGGCGTCCGGGCGCAGCTCCAGGTACTTGCGGAACTCCTGCACCGCGAGGGCCTTCTGCCCGCGCTCCTTGTGCCAGTAGGCGAGGTAGCGGTGCGGCATGGGGTTCGTGCGCTCGGCCGCGGCGGCCTTCTCGTACCAGGGCACGGCGGCCCGGAGCCCCTGGGAGTCATTCACCACGAGTGCGATGAGGTAGTAGACCTCGACGCGGGACGGGTCGGACTTGAGCGCCTGCTGGTACTGCGCCACGGCCTCGGAGGCCTTGCCGATCCGCGCCAGGCAGCCCGCCATCTCCACCCGCGCCACCTGGCGCTGCGGGGCCACCTCGAGCGCCTTCTGGAAGAGCGGGACGGCCTGCTTGCAGTCGCCCTGTGCGGCGAGCAGCCGCCCCAGGTGCTCGTAGCCCTCCGGCGCAGCCGGCGCGGCGGCGCTGGCGGCCCGGTAGGCCGCGGCAGCGTCACCGGCCTGCGCCGCCTTCTCGAGCGCCTCGCCGAGCTGGACCTGGTAGGCCGCCTCGCGCGGAGCGATCTGGGTGGCCCGGCGCAGCCGGTCCACCGCCTGACCCGTCTCCCCGCGCGCGAGGAGCGCCTTGCCCATCCAGAACTGCGCCTCGGCCATCCCGGCGTCCAGGTTCGTGGCCTGGTCGAGCTCCTTCATCGCCTCGTCGTTCTTCCGCTGCTCGAGGAGCAGGGCGCCGAGCCGGACCCGGGCCTCGGCCGCACGGGGATCGAGGGCGAGCGCGGTGTCGAGGGCCTTGCGGGCGGGTTCCACCTCGCCCGAGCGCCAGAGCGTCCACCCGAGGAGCAGCTGCGCCTCCGCGGAGCCGGGGTCGGCCGCCACCGCCC
>JBAVCR010000085.1:0-2631 GCA_049586815.1 Anaeromyxobacteraceae bacterium | reverse complement strand
ACTCCACGCCGCGCCGGGCAGGGGCGCTCGCCCCCTTTCGCGCGTTCAGGCCAGGGGGGAGGGCGGCGCGCATGAGCTCGCCCGGGGGTGCGAGGTAGTAGTCCTCGGCCCAGCGGATGAGCCGGAGGAGCGGCGGGGTGAAGGGCGGGAACTCGTCGAGGACGTCGGCCACGTCGCGCAGCTCCACCCCGGCGGGCGGCGTGGTGGGGAGGCCGACCACGTAGCCGGTGGCGCGCGGGCTCTTCCCGAAGGGGACGGCCACGCGGCTGCCGAGCATCACCTCCCCGGCGATCCGGGAGGGGACGCGGTAGGTGAAGGTGCCGCGGACGGCGGCAGCGACGGCGACCTCGACGAGCACGGGGCGCCGAGTCTACCAGCCGGGTCTGCCGCGACGCGTCCGGCTACCCGGCCACGAGCTTCAAGTATTCGAGCAGCTGCGGCCGGAGCTCGGGACGCTGCAGCGCGAAGGCGATGTTGGCCTTCAGGAATCCGAAGCGGTCCCCGGCGTCGTGGCGCTCCCCCTCGAACCGGTAGCCGAGGAGCCCCTCCTCCCGCGCCAGGACGGCGAGCGCGTCGGTGAGCTGGATCTCGCCGCCCACGCCGGGCTTCACCTGGTCGAGGATGGAGAAGATGCGCGGGGGGAGCACGTAGCGGCCGATGACGGCGAGGTTGGAGGGCGCGTCCTTCTTCGGCTTCTCGACGAGCCGCTCGATGCGGATGGTGCGGTCGTCGAGGGCCGGGCCGGCGGCGATGCCGTACATCTGGGTCTCGGAGGGAGAGACCTCCATGAGGGCGATGGTCCCCTTGCCGTTCCGCGCGTAGCAGTCGGCGAGCTGCTTCGCCGCCGGGACCTTCGCGTCGATGACGTCGTCTCCGAGCATCACCACGAAGGGCTCGTCCCCCACCACCGACCGGGCGCAGAGCACGGCGTGCCCGAGGCCGAGCGGCTCCTGCTGCCGGACCGTCACCACGTTCGCCATGCGGGCGATGGCCCGCATCTGGTCGCGCAGCGCCTCCTTGCCGGTCCGGGAGAGGTGGGCCTCGAGCTCGGGGGAGATGTCGAAGTGGTCGACGATGGAGTCCTTGCCCCGGGCGCAGACGAGCACGATCTCCTCGACGCCGGCGGCGACCGCCTCCTCCACGATGTACTGGATCGTGGGGCGATCGACGATGGGGAGGAGCTCCTTCGGGACGGCCTTCGTGGCCGGGAGGAAGCGGGTGCCGAGGCCCGCGGCGGGAATGACGGCCTTCCGGATCTTCGCCATGGGCGCCGACTCTAACCGCGGGCCGGCCCCGCGGAAAGTACCGGGGTGCGACGACGCGGTCCTTGCCGCGCGATCCACCGATGGTATCGTGCCCGGGTGCGCGCGTTCCTCGCCCTCTCGCTCCTCGCCGCCGCCCTTCCCGCGTTCGCGGACGAGGGGCCGCTGCCGCCCACGCCCACGAACTACGTCTACGCGCGCTCGATGGGCATCGGCGCCTGGCGCGGGATGGCGGGCGGGAACGACGCCATCTTCTACAACCCCGGGGCGCTGGCGGCCCAGAAGCGCTTCTCCATCGAGCTCGCGGGCCTCATGTACCGCGTGGGCGCCGACACCGACGCGACCATGTTCGGCGGGTCGGTGGTGGACTCGGTCTCGAGCCCGGTCACGGCGGGGTTCTCCTACAACTACGTGAGCACGCTCGGCTACAAGACGAAGGGCGCCTTCGGCGGGATGACGAACATGGCCCTCGCCTTCCCGGTGGGGGAGTCGTTCTATCTCGGCGCGACCGGGACCTACCTCAACCTCTACAACGACGTCGGGACGGTCAGCTGCGTGACCATGACGGCCGGCGCCTTCCTCCGGCTCGGCAAGTTCTTCTCGGGCGGCTTCGTCGGCTACAACCTCATCAACACCTACCACCCCGACCTGCTCCCGCTCGGCATGGGCGCGGGCGTCTCGATCGGCCCGAGCGACACCTTCCACGTGAACGCCGACTGGAGCCGGGACTACGGCGCCGACGGCGTCCACACCGACCGCTGGGGCGCGGGGCTCGAGGTGCTCATCGCCGACATGTTCGCGGCCCGCGGCGGCTGGCTTTACGACGCCGGCGCCAAGCTCCAGTGGTGGCAGTTCGGGGCAGGCTTCGGCTACATGGGCTACGGCGCCGACCTCGCCTACCGGCAGAGCTTCGGCGGGGCGACCTTCCGGACCCTCACCGCGTCGATCCGGATCGCCGTCCCGGGGATGTGACCGGCAGCACCACCGGCGCGCCGGTGGCCCCGTTCTCGCCGCGCCACACCGGAAGCCCCCAGACCTCGCTCACCCGCTCCGCCGAGAGCACCTCGCGCGGCGGCCCGTCCGCCACGACCCGGCCGCCGGAGAGCACCACGATCCGGTCGGCGGACTCCCCGGCCAGGTTGAGGTCGTGGAGCACCGCCACCACGCAGAGGCCGCCCCCTGCCGCCACCCGCGCCATCTCCATGGCCGCCACCTGGTGGGCGAGGTCGAGGAAGGCGGTGGGCTCGTCGAGCAGGAGCACGCGCGGCTCCTGGGCGAGGGCGCGCGCGAAGAAGACCCGGCGCCGTTCGCCGCCGGAGAGCGCGTCGAGCCGGCGGCCGGCCAGCCCGACGAGGTCGCAGGCCCGCAG
>JBAVCR010000084.1:0-3379 GCA_049586815.1 Anaeromyxobacteraceae bacterium | reverse complement strand
GCCCGCGCCCATGGCGAGGAAGATCCAGAGCGTCAGGTAGCGGTCGAGGAAGGAGAGGCGGCGGGCGACGGAGGCGGCCATCACAGGCTCCCCACGAGCGCCCTCAGGCGCCGGAGCGTGCGCGGCTCGACGCAGTAGCAGACCCGGGGGCCGTCGATCTCGCCCTTCACGAGCCCTGCCTCCTTCAGCACCTTGAGGTGCTGCGACACGGTCGACTGCGCGAGCGGAAGCTCGTCGACGATGTCGCCGCAGACGCAGGCGTCGCGCCGGACCAGCATCCGCATGATCTGGACGCGGGCCGGGTGCCCGAGCGCCTTCGCGAGCCGGGCGAGCTCCTCGTCGGCCTCGGCTCCCTCCACGGGACGGACGTCGGGCCGGGAGGGACGATCATCGACGGAGGGCGGCGCGACGTCCTGGAGGGATGTGGCCATGGTTCGAGCTTCTACGATGAGGCGACAACCCGCGCAACCCCGGGAGGAGATGTTCACGAGCCCGTTGCATTTGGGGTACCCGCCGATGTGGCCCACCCAAAGACGTTGTCCGGCAATCGCCATGGTGCGATAAGCGATCCGTCCAGGGGGAGGGGTCCGGGAGCCATGAGCCGATCTTCGATGATGGCCGTGCTGGGCGCGGCGCTGGTGGTGTCGACCGTGGCCACCGGCCCGGGCGAGGCGCGTGCCGGGGGCCAGGCGCCAGGGCCTGCGCGGCCAGCCGCCGCGCCGAGGGTTCCCCGGCTCGTCGACCTGGGCGCGGGCAAGTGCATCCCGTGCAAGGCGATGGCGCCGATCCTGGAGGAGCTCAGGTCCGAGTACGCGGGACGGATGGAGGTCCAGTTCATCGACGTCTGGAAGGACCCCGACGCCGGGAAGGCGTACGGGGTCACGATCATCCCCACCCAGATCTTCTACGGCGCGGACGGACGGGAACTGGCGCGCCACCAGGGGTTCATGGCGAAGAAGGACATCCTGGCGCGGTGGAAGGCGCTCGGGGTGAACCTCTAGCGGGCGAGCGATGGGCGAGCTCCTCTCCGCGTTCGCGCAGGCGTTCGACGCCTCGGCCGCGCTCGCCCTCCCGGCCGCGCTCCTGTGGGGCGTGCTCTCGGTGGTCCTGAGTCCGTGCCACCTCTCGAGCGTTCCCCTCGTCGTCGCCTACATGAACGGCGGCACCGAGTTCCCCACGGGCCGCCGCGCCCTGCTCATCTCCACGAGCTTCGCCGTCGGGATACTCGGGAGCATCGCGGTCATCGGGGTCGTCACCGCCGCGGCAGGCCGGATGGCCGGCGACGTCGGCCGCTGGGGCACGTTCGGGCTGGCGGCGGTGTTCTTCGCCGTCGGGCTCCACCTCCTCGGGGTCCTGCCGCTGCCGACGTGGACCACACCGATGGCCAGGACGGGGAGGCGAGGGCCGGCGGGGGCGCTGGTGCTGGGCCTCGTGTTCGGCGCCGCCCTGGGGCCGTGCACGTTCGCGTTCATGGCGCCGCTCCTCGGCCTGGCCTTCCGGTCGGGCGCCGGGGAGGCCGCCTACGGGGTCCTCCTCGTGGCCGCGTACGGGCTCGGGCACGGAGCCGCCATCGTCGCGGCCGGAGCATCGGCGGGGAGCGTCCAGCGATGGCTGGCCTGGAAGAAGGGAGAACGGGCCGCCCGCGTGCTGCGCGCCGCCGCCGGCCTGACCGTCATCGCCGGTGGAATCTACTTCCTCTACACGGCGGTCTGACCATGACGCTCCCCGTCCTCCGCACCTCCGGATCCGAACCCGCCTGCCGCGCGACGCCGGGCGGCGTCACCGCGCCGGACGAGGCGCCACATCCCGGACCGGGTCGAACGGCGCTTCTCCTCCTGCTCGGGCTCCTCGCGTGGGTCGCCGCCTACGCGGCGGCCCTGCCCTTCTCGGAGTGGGTCACGTTCCGGGTGCTCGGCCTCGCGCGCACCTCGCACCTGGGCCAGAGCGTCGCCTTCTTCCTGTACGACACGCCGAAGGTCCTGCTGCTGCTCGTCCTCATCGTCTTCCTGGTCGGGATCGTCCGGTCCTTCTTCACGGCGGAACGCACGCGCGCCATCCTGGCCGGCAAGCGCGAATCGGTCGGGAACGTGCTCGCCGCCCTCCTGGGCGTCGTCACCCCGTTCTGCTCCTGCTCGGCGGTGCCGCTCTTCATCGGCTTCGTCGAGGTCGGCATCCCGCTCGGCGTCACGCTCTCGTTCCTCATCTCCGCGCCGATGGTGAACGAGATCGCGCTCGTCCTCCTGTTCGGGCTCTTCGGGTGGAAGGTGGCGGCCCTCTACCTCGTCACCGGGCTCACCATCGCCATCGTCGCGGGCTTCGTCCTCGGTCGGATGAAGCTCGAGCGGTTCGTGGAGGGCTGGGTCTACGAGTCGATGAGGGCAGAGGCGAGCTTCGAGCGGGAGCGCCTGGGGCTCGTGGGCCGGGTCGAGAAGGGAAGGGAGGCGGTCCGCGAGATCGTGGGCAAGGTCTGGCCCTGGGTCGTGGCCGGCATCGCGGCCGGCGCCGGCATCCACGGCTACGCGCCCGAGGGGCTCCTGGCGAGCTTCATGGGCAGGGCGGCCTGGTGGTCGGTCCCCGCCGCCGTGGCCATCGGCGTGCCGATGTACTCGAACGCGGCCGGCATCATCCCGGTCGTCGAGGCCCTGCTCGGAAAGGGCGCGGCCCTGGGGACGGTGCTGGCGTTCATGATGTCGGTGATCGGCCTGTCGCTTCCCGAGATCATCATCCTGCGCAAGGTGCTGCGTCCCCCGCTCATCGCGGCCTTCGTGGGCGTCGTGGCGACCGGGATCCTGCTCGTGGGCTGGATGTTCAACGCGATTCTGTGAGGAGGCGGAACATGAGGATCCAGGTGCTCGGAACTGGCTGCGCGAAGTGCAAGCAACTGACTTCCAACGCCGAGAGGGCGGTGGCCGAGCTCGGCATCCAGGCGCCCGTCGAGAAGGTCGAGGACATCCGGGAGATCATGAGGTTCCAGGTGATGGCCACTCCTGCGCTCGTCGTGGACGGCAAGGTGAGATCCGCGGGCAAGGTGCTCTCGCCGGATGCGGTGAAGGAGGTCCTGCGGGGGTGCTGAACGCGCAGCCGGGCCCCGGGTCCCGACGTGCGGGGACGCCGGCAACCGACCGCTTACGCCCCGCAAGACCCCGCCTCCGCCCGTCGCCGACCCTAGGAGTGCTCTCACCCTGGGTGAGGAGGCTCCCTCCCGCCCGGACGAATGGGAGGGTCCGGCCATGGTCAAGGGTTCGCTCGCAGCACTCGCCACGCTCCTGGTTCTCTCCGGCTGTGCGGCCCACGAGGCGGCATCACGGCCCGCGTCGGCCCCGAGCCCGCAGGTCGGGGGCGCTGCTCCCGCGCCGGCGGCGCCGGCACGGACCGGCGT
>JBAVCR010000083.1:0-8992 GCA_049586815.1 Anaeromyxobacteraceae bacterium | reverse complement strand
GATCGAGCCCGGCGCGCTCCACCGCGGCCCGCAGCGCCACGGCGGCGAGATCGTCCGGACGGACGTCACGGAGCTTCCCCTTCTTGGCCTTCCCGCCGGGGGTGCGCACGGCGGCGATCAGGTAGGCAGCGCTCATGGTGGTCTCCCGTCAGTTGCGAAGGGGCTTGCCCTTCTTCAGCATGTGCTGGATGCGCTCGAGGGTCTTCCGCTCCCCGCAGAGGCGCAGGAAGGCCTCGCGCTCCAGGTCGAGGAACCACTGCTCGGTGACCACGGTCCCGGCGGCCACGTCGCCGCCGGTGAGGACGCCGGCGATGGTGCGCCCGAGCTTCTCCTCGTACTCGGTGATGAAGCCGCCCATGCGCAGGTTCCAGAGCTGGGAGCCGAGGCTCCCGGCCATGGACCGTCCCGGGGCCTTCACGTCGGTGGCCGGGGCGCCCGGGCGGTAGTTCACGGAGAGCGCGAGCACCTTCTGCTTGGCGTCGTGGATGAGCCGGTCGGAACCCAGCGTGATGGAGTCGCCCGGCCGGAGGAACCCGAGCTGCGCCGCCTCGGCGGCGGAGGTGGAAACCTTGGCCATGGCGATGGTGGAGAAGGCCTTGAAGACGAAGGGGGACGGATCCGCGTCGCCCGCCTCGGCCGCGCGCACCGCCCGCAGCGCCATCTCCTTCGTGCCCCCCCCGGCCGGGAGCAGCCCCACGCCGATCTCGACGAGCCCCATGTAGGTCTCGGCGAGCGCGTCCACCTGGTCGGCGTGGAGGCAGACCTCGCAGCCGCCCCCGAGCGCCATGCCGTGCGGCGCCGCCACCACCGGCACCCGCGCGTACTTGAGCGCCATGGTGGCCTTCTGGAAGGCGGCCACCGTCAGGTTCACCTCGTCGAACGCCCCCTCGGCGATGGCCATGGTGAGGAGCGCCAGGTTCGCGCCGGCCGAGAAGTTCGTGCCCTGGTTCGCCACCACGAGGCCCACGCCCTCGGTCTCGGCACGCCGCACGGCCTTGTGGACCATGGCGAGGACGTCGTTCCCGATGGCGTTCATCTTGGTGTGGAACTCGAGGCAGAAGACCCCGTCGCCCAGGTCGACGACCGAGGCCCCGGAGTTGCGCTCCACCTCCGCGCCGCCCTTCTTGAGAAGCAGGAGGTCGACGCTGCCATCGGGGCGCGTCACGTCCCTCCAGGCGAGCGTGGCCGGGTCGCGGCCGCGGCGGCGGCTCCCCTCGTCGACGTAGAAGCGGTCGACGAGCCGCAGGCGGGGAGGGACGGCGACGCCGTCGGCCTCGGCGCGCTTCACGAACTCGGCGACCCCGATGGCGTCGAGCATCTCGAACGGCCCGATCTCCCAGTTGAAGCCCCAGCGCATCGCGTCGTCGACGCCCGCGTAGTCGTCGCTGATCTCCGGGACGCGGTTGAAGGCGTAGACGAGGGTGTCGCGCAGGTTCCGCCAGGCCATCTCGGCGGCCTTGTCCTTGCCGGCGAGGACGGCGCGGAGCCGGGCTCCCGGGTCGTCGATCCCCTTCGTCGCCTCCACCGAGGCGAACTTCGGGCGCGCCGACGGGCGGTACTCGCCCGTGGCCGGGTCGTAGAAGAAGGTCTCCGCCTTCTCCCCCCTCGTCTTCTTGAAGAAGCCCTGCTTCGACTTGTTGCCGAGGAGCCCCTTCGCGACCATCTGCCCCATGAACTCGGGCATCCGGAAGTCGTCGCGGCGCTCGTCGTCGGGGAGCAGGTCGTAGGAGTTCTTCGCCACGTGGAGCAGCGTGTCGATGCCGACGAGGTCGGCGGTGCGGAAGCAGGCGCTCCGGGGGCGGGCGGTGGCGGGGCCGGCCACGGCGTCCACCTCCTCCACGTTCATCCCCAGGTCGACCATGTGGTGGATGGCGTTGCACATCGCGAACACGCCGACGCGGTTGGCCACGAAGTTCGGCGTGTCCTTCGCGATCACCACGCCCTTGCCGAGCCGCTGGCCGATGAAGGCCGCCATCCCGGCCACGACGGCCGGGTCGGTGAAGCGGCTGCCCACCACCTCGACGAGCCGCATGTAGCGCGGCGGGTTGAAGAAGTGCGTGACGAGGAACCGGGGGCGGAGCGACTCGGGCAGGGCGCCCGCGATCTCGTTCACCGAGAGGCCGCTCGTGTTGGTGGAGAGGATGGCGTCGGCGCGGAGGTGGGGGGCCACCTTCCCGCCGAGGAGCTCCTTCTTCACCGCCATGTTCTCGACGACCACCTCCACCACCCAGTCGCAGGAGGCGAGCTTCGGGAGGTCGTCCTCGAGGTTGCCCACCTCGATGCGGGAGAGGTCGGAAGGCAGGTAGACGGCCGCCGGCTTCGACTTCTCGAGTGCCGCGAGCGCGCCCGCCGCGAGCCGGTTCCGGTCCCCGCCGTCCTTCGGCACCACGTCGAGCAAGAGGACGCGGATGCCTGCGTTCGCGAGGTGGGCCGCGATGGTGGCGCCCATCACGCCCGACCCCAGCACCGCGGCCCGGTCGATCCGCGGCAACCTCGGCTTCGCTCCGGTCGTGTCCACCATGCTCGCTCGCCTCCGGGAACGGGTTGATTCTGGAATCACCGTGATGTGCAATGCCCGGACCAAGCACAACGCCCTGCGTCGTCGTCGGATAGTCACGCATTGTCAGTTGTTTACCGACATTTCGATTCTCCCAGGATCCACGACGCTGTGTCGTTTGTCTCGATAGCGATACACTGCCGTACCGTTTCCGAGACACATGCAGCGAGGTTCCGCGTGCCCGACACCCCCGGCCGACCCGTCATCTGGGCCTTCAGCACGAGCCGCCTGCGGCACGTCTTCTCGAGCATGGCGCCGCTTCTCGCCGAGGTCGCCGACGTCCGTGTGTTCGACCGCGGCTTCGAGGATGCGCTGCGCATCGCCCGCGAGATGGCGGCCGACGGCGCCACCGCCGACGCCTTCGTGGCGGCCGGGGCGAACGGAACCTACCTGCGGGACCACGCGGAGGTGCCGGTGGTGGTGGTCACGGCCTCCACGGTCGACGCGCTCCACGCGCTCGTGCAGGCCCGCAAGCTCTCCTCGCGCATCGGCGTGGTCAACTTCCAGCGCGTGGTGTCCGGGCTCGACCAGGCGCGCCACCTCCTCGGCGACACCGTCATCGAGCAGCGCCCGTACCTCACCCCCGAGGACGCGCGGGCCCAGGTCGCCGACCTCGCGGGGCAAGGGGTCGAGGTCATCGTCGGCACCGGCCCGGTCTGCGACATGGCCGAGCAGGCGGGCCTCCGATCGGTGCTGCTCTACGGCCAGGACTCGGTCGCGGCCGCGGTGCGGCAAGCCGCCGAGATCGCCGGGATCGCCCGCGGGGAGGCGGCCCGGCGCGAGGAGGTGCGGAGGACCGTCGAGGCGCTCGAGCCGGGCGTCGTCGCGGTCGATGCCGACGGGCGCGTGCGCACCGCGAATCCGTCCTTCCTGCGCATGGCGGGCCTGGAGGCGCAGGAGGTGGTGGCGCGGCCGCTCTCCGAGGTGCTCCCCTCCCTCTCCCCGGAGCGGGTCCTGCAGAGCGGTGCCGCCGACCTGGACGGCGTGGAGCGGCTGGGAACCCGGACCGTGCTCGTGAACCGGGTTCCCCTCCTCGATCACGGCGTCATCCGGGGCGCCGTGATCACCTGCCAGGAGGCCGCCGCGGTCCAGCGCATGGAGCGGCGGCTCCGCTCCCAGCACCGCCCCCGGCGCTTCGAGCCGCGCTACTCCCTCGGCGCCATCGTGGGCGCCTCGCCCGCCATGCAGCGCGTGCGCTCGCTCGCCGAGCGCTACGCCCGGACGGACGCCACCGTGCTCATCACCGGCGAGAGCGGCACCGGCAAGGAGATGGTCGCCCAGGGCATCCACGCCGCCAGCCGGCGGCGCGAGCAGCCCTTCGTGGCCATCAACTGCGCCGCCTTCCCGGAGACGCTCCTCGAGTCGGAGCTGTTCGGGTACGAGGAGGGCGCCTTCACCGGATCGCGGCGCGGCGGCAGGCCCGGACTCTTCGAGTCGGCCCACCTCGGCACCATCTTCCTCGACGAGATCGGCGACGTCCCCGTCACCCTGCAGACCCGGCTCCTGCGCGTGCTCCAGGAGCGGCAGGTCTTGCGCCTGGGGAGCAACGACCCCACGCCGGTCGACGTCCGCGTGGTCGCGGCCACCCACCGCGACCTCCGCAGGGCCGTCGGCGCCGGGGAGTTCCGGGAGGACCTCTACTACCGGCTCCACATCCTGCCGCTCCACATCCCGCCGCTCCGGGAACGTCCCGGGGACGTCGCCGACATCGCCGCCGAGATCCTGCGGCGCGCCCTCGTCCGCCACGGTGCGCCGGGGATGCACGCCCTCGCGCTCGCCGCCGTCCTTCCCCGCCTGCAGTCCTACGGCTGGCCGGGCAACGTCCGCGAGCTGGAGAACGTCCTCGAGCGCGTGGCGCTGCTCTACGCCGACGACACCTCCCGGGCGGTCGGCGACGACGAGCTCGCCGCGGTGATGCCGGAGCTGTTCGAGTCGCTCTCGGCTCCCCCCTCCCCGGTCCCGACCCGCGACCTGCGCGCCGCCCGGGCCGCCCGCGAGCGGGAGCACGTCCTCCGCGTGCTCGCCGAGTGCCGGGGAAACCAGAGCGAGGCCGCCCGCCGCCTGGGCATCGGCCGCTCCACGCTCTACCGGAAGCTCGCCGGGAAGGCGTGACGACGGCGGGGAATCGCGCTAATCCACCGTCCGGGAGGGTTGCATGACCTGGTCGACCATCCGCGCTGTCCTGATCGCGCTGTCCCTCGCGGCGACGGGCTGCGCGTCGGAACCCGCCCCTCCCGCCGTCGATCTCACCGGCACCTGGTCGGGAAACATCGAATCCGACGCAGGTCCTCCCGGCTACGAGCCCGTCTTCGGCACCTATGCCGCCACGCTGCGGCTCGTCCAGGACGGAGGCACCCTCACCGGAACCTTCGAGGGAGTCGGCGCCTTCCGGGGCCCGGTGGTGGGAGGGGTGTCGGGTTACGACTTCTCCCTCACCGTGACGGTCGACCCGTGCGGTCCCCCGGGCGTCCCGGGCGGAACCGTGCAGCTCGCCGGACAGCTGGCGGCCGAGGGGCCAGGCCTCCCGGTGCTCGCCGTGGCCTACACCGGCACGCCCTGCGGGATCGGCGACTACGGCAAGGGTGTGCTGGCGCTCGACCTCGGACCCTAGTGCGACCCGACCAGGGATGCCGAGACCTTCACCTCGGCCCCCGGCCGTACGAGCACGTCCTCCTGCCAGGGCATGAAGCCGCCCTTGCGGACCGAGATGCGGTGCAGCCCCGGTGCGAGGCGGATGCTGCAGGGCGCCTTGCAGCGCACGATGCCGTCGGCCGACACGTCCACGCCGTAGGGCTCGATCTCCACGGCCACCGTGCCGGCGTCGGGACCGGGCTCGGGCGGCGCCGCCGGCGCGGGTGCCGGGGCGCGCGTGCACGCCGCCGAGAGGGCGAGGAGCGGCAGGATCGTGCGGACGGGAATCCTCATGGCGGTTCCACCTAACCGCGCGGGCACCTCGGCGCAGCCCGGGTCACATCCCGCTCGTCCCGGGGACCCGGCGCCCGCCTAGCGGCGAGTGAGCGGCCGCAGTCCCGGCGCCTCGCGCCCGGTCCGGCTCACGTACTCCGAGTAGCCGCCGCCGTAGGAGACCGGACCGTCGGGGCCGAGCTCGAGGACCCGGCTGGAGAGCGCCGAGAGGAAGCGCCGGTCGTGGGAGACGAAGATCATCGTCCCCTCGTAGCCGGCCAGCGCCCGGACCAGCATCTCCTTCGTGCCGACGTCGAGGTGGTTCGTCGGCTCGTCGAGGACGAGGAAGTTGGGCGGGTCGTAGAGCATCCGGGCGAGGACGAGCCGGGCCTTCTCGCCGCCCGAGAGCACCCGGCAGGACTTCTCGATCTCGTCGCCGGAGAAGCCGAAGCAGCCGGCCAGCGTCCGGAGCGACCCCACCGAGGCGCGCGGGAAGGCCTTCTGGAGCGAGTCCCAGACGGTGTCGGCGGGGTCGAGCAGCTCCATGGCGTGCTGCGCGAAGTAGGCCATCTTCACGCTCGCACCCACGGTCACGCTGCCCGCATCGGGCGAGGTCTCCCCCGCGATCATCTTGAGGAGCGTGGTCTTGCCCGAACCGTTCGCCCCCATGACGCACCAGCGCTCGCCGCGGCGCACGAGGAAGTCGAGGCCGGAGTGCACCTTGCGCGCCCCGTAGCCCTTCACGACCCCGACGAGCCTGGCCACGTCCTCCCCGGACCGGGGCGGGGCCCAGAACTCGAAGTCGACGATCTTCCGCACCTTGGGCGGCTCGACCTTCTCGATCTTGTCGAGCTTCTTCACCCGCGACTGCACCTGCGCGGCGTGGGAGGCGCGGGCCTTGAACCGCTCGATGAAGGCCAGCTCCTTCTTCAGCATGGCCTGCTGCCGGTCGAAGGCGGCCTGCTGGTGCTGGTCCGCGATGGCCCGTTCCCGCTCGTAGAAGTCGTAGTCGCCCGAGTACGTGGTGAGCTCGCCGGCGTCGATCTCGACGATCTTGTCGACCACCCGGTTCATGAACTCCTTGTCGTGGGAGGTCATGAGGATGGCGCCGGGATAGGCGCGCAGGAACTGCTCGAGCCAGATGATCGACTCGATGTCCAGGTGGTTGGAGGGCTCGTCGAGCAGCAGCGCGTCGGGCGCCATGAGCAGGATGCGGGCCAGCGCCACGCGCATCTTCCACCCGCCGGAGAGGGCTCCCACGTCCCCGTCCATCGTCTCGGGCGAGAAGCCCAGGCCGGCCAGGATCTCCCGGGCGCGGGCCTCGAGGCCGTAGCCTCCGAGCTCGTCGAACCGGGCCTGGACGTGGCCGAAGCGCTCGACGAGCGCCTCCATCTCGTCGGCGCGCTCCGGGTCGGCGAGCGCGTGCTCGAGCTCGTGGAGCTCGGCGGCGACCGCCGATACCGGGCCGGCCCCGTCCATGGTCTCGGCCACGGCGCTCCGTCCCGACATCTCGCCGACGTCCTGGGAGAAGTGGCCGACGGTGACGCCCCGGTCCACCGAGACCTGTCCCTCGTCCGGCTCCTCCTCGCGGGTGATGAGCCGGAAGAGCGTCGACTTGCCGGCGCCGTTCGGCCCGACGAGCCCGACCTTCTCCCCGCGATGGACGACGGCCGAGGCCTCGACGAAGAGGATCTGGTGGCCGTGCTGCATCGAGATGGAATCGAGGCGGATCAAGGGGCCCGCGTTCTACACGCCGCGCGGCGTCATCGCAAGCACCCGTCCCCGGGACGGGGGACGCGAACGGTCCCGCCCGGGGAGCGGGAGGGCCAGGACCGGGCGATCGCCCTCGCCTGGCTGCAGGAGGCCTGATCCGGGGCGGCGCTACTTCCCGGTCGCGGGCCTCGGGAGCCACCCGGTGACGTCGGCGCCGGGCGGCGCCGTCCTCACCCACCACTCGGCCATCTTCGGAAGCAGCCGCTCCGTGTAGGCGAGCCGGGAGACGGCGTTGAACGTGGTCGGGTCGCCGTTGAAGCAGTGCTCGTCGCGGACGCCGTAGACGAACTCGGCGTCGGCCGGGGGCCGTGCCGTCGCGAGGAACTCCTCGGCCCGGTAGACGGCGTCGTTCAGGAAGAAGTTGTCCGAGAGCCCGACCGCGACGTGGATCTTCCCCTTCAGGCGGGGGCCGATCGTCGCCCAGTCGCGCTGCATCACGTGGACGAGGTCGAACCGCTCCTTCCAGCTCGCCGCGACCTCCTTGTCGATGACGCCCGTGGAGCGGTCCCAGATGCGGCGCGGGTAGCCGTCCGGGCCGACCGGCGAGAAGACCGCCTCCCAGGCGTCCCACTGACCCCCGGAGCGGGAGCGCGTGCCGAGCGCCAGCTCGAGGCGGGACTCCTGCTCCACCGTGCTCCGCACCCGGCCGAGGTAGTCGCGGGACGCGGCACGGGGCGTGGAGCGCCAGGGACCGACGGAGCGGAAGGCGTTCTCGTCGGCGTAGAGATCGATGGTGAGGTAGTGGCGGAAGTCGATGGGGTCCGGACAGGCGGCCCACGCGCCGTTGTAGTGGTCGGGGTAGAAGACCTGCGCCGCGAGCGACTCCCAGCCCCCGGTGGACCCGCCGTAGAGCGCACGGGCCCAGGGGCCGAGGCCCCGGAAGCGACGCTCGATCTCCGGGACGAGGTCGAGCGTGATGGCGTCGCCGTAGGGCCCCAGGTTCTCCGAGTTCACCGCGTAGGAGTCGTCGTAGTAGGGGTTCGCGTGCTGGATCACGAGCACGATGGCCCGCGGGAAGCCGGCCGACGTCCAGGTCCGGTGGAACGCGTGGGCCTTCTCCTGGACGAGCCGCTCGTACCCGTGGCGGGTGCACGCCTCGCCCTCGTGGCCGTTCGGGCAGTGCACCCGCAGCCCCTCCAGGTCGACGGGAGGGAGGGAGGGATCGGGTGGAGCTTCCCGGATCTCGTCGATCGTGGGCGTGAAGTGCCCGTGGAAGATGGCGAGGGGGTAGCGCTGCTCCGGGTTCTCGTGCCAGCCCTCCGGGAGCATGACCACCGCTCCGAGCGAGACCGGCCGCCCCCAGAACCTGCTGAGCCGCTCGTTCGGGATCTCGACGTGCTTCACGTACTTGCCGTCCTTCGGGCGCGGGATCGGCGGGATCACCTGGTCGAGGGAGAGGCGCACGCGCCCGTCGCGCTCGACGCGCAGCCGCTGGGGCCGGGAGAGCAGGTTTCCCGGAGCGCGCGCGAGGCTCTGTCCCTCCCCGCGGTCCGGCGGCAGCTTCACCACGTGTCCGTCCCCGCGCCGGAAGGTCTCGTAGCGGTGGAGGAGGGCCTGCACCGTGTACTCGCCCGTGGGAAGCTCGGCGAGCCGCAGGAGCGGGTAACCGTTCGCCTCGTCCCCCACGGTCCGGGTCGTCCCCGGCGCCCATCCGTCCACGTCGAGGCCGAACACCTGCTGGGTGTCGTCGTGCTCGGAGAGCTGGAAGCGCGGCTCCCGCGGGGCGTCGACGGGCAAGGTGGAGACGAAGACGAGGAG
>JBAVCR010000082.1:0-2738 GCA_049586815.1 Anaeromyxobacteraceae bacterium | reverse complement strand
CTCTCCGCCATCCTGGCCATCGTCGACGGGAGCGGGCTCGCCCCGCGGGCCCGGGCAGCGGCGCGCGCCGTCTTCGAGCGCATCGGCCGGGCCGAGGCCCGCGTGCACGGCGTCCCGCTCGAGGAGGTGCACTTCCACGAGGTGGGCGCCGTCGACTCGATCGTCGACGTGTGCGGCGCCGCCGCGGTGATGGAGCTGCTCGGCTGGCCGCGCGTCCTCTGCGCGCCGCCGGAGCTGGGGCAGGGGCTCGTCGAAACGGCGCACGGGCGGCTTCCGGTGCCGCCTCCGGCGGTGGTGGAGATCCTGAAGGGCGTGCCGGTCCGGCCGGGCGGTCCGCGGGGCGAGGCGGTGACCCCCACCGGTGCGGCGCTCCTCGCCGAGCTCGCCACGGTCGCCGACCCCTCCTCCTTCCCGGCCATCGTCGCCGAGCGCGTCGGCTGCGGGGTGGGCACGGCCCGCTGGGACGACCGGCCGAACGTGCTCCGCATGACGCTCGGGGAGGAGGCTCCCCGCGGCGGTCTCCTCGTCCTCGAGGCCAACCTCGACGACTGCCCCGGGCAGCTCGTGGCCCGGGCCATCGAGGCCGCGCTCGCCGCCGGCGCCCGCGACGCATGGGCCGCGCCGGTCACCATGAAGAAGGGACGGCCCGGGATCCTGCTCGGGGCGCTCGTCGACGCCGGACGGCGCGACGCGGTGGCCCGCGTGTTCCTCGAGGAGACCACCACCCTCGGCGTCCGCTTCCACGCGGTCGACCGGATCGAGCTCGACCGCGAGCTCGTCCCGGTGGCCACCCCGTACGGCGAGGTCCGCGTGAAGGTGGGGAGGCGGGAGGGCGCCCTGGTCGGCGCCTCGCCCGAGTACGACGACTGCCTGGCCCGGGCGAAGGAGCACGGCGTCGCGGTCCGGGAGGTGCTCGCCGCGGCCCTGGCCGCCTTCCGGGCGGGCCGGTGACCCCGACGTGGACGCCCCCGTCTCCACCGCCTTCGCCGCGCTGCTCGAGCTGACCCGCGGCCTCGCCCAGGCCCACACGCAGGAGGACGTGGCCCGGGCCCTCGCCCATGCGCTCGCCTCGATCTTCCCCGGGCGCCTGCACTGCATCCGCCTCGTCGACCCGAAGACGCTCGCCCCGGCGAGCGTGCTCGCGAGCGTCCCGCTCACGCCGGGAGGCCCGCCGCCCCTCTCGCTCCGGCCCGAGGCCGTCCGTCACGCCGGGCTCTCCGAGGCGGCGCTGGCCTCCGGAGGGCTCCTGCTCGGGGAGGAGGACCGGCCGGCCTGCACCGGCGCGACGCGCGCGGTGGCCGTGCCGCTCTCGGTGGGCAGCCAGCTCCACGGCGTGGTGAGCCTCGAGTACCCACCCGGCGCGCCCTCCGACCCGGCCGGGGACGAGCCGATGCTGGTCCAGCTCGCCAGCGCCGCGGCGCTCGGGCTCCGCAACGTGCGCTCGGTGGCGGAGATCACCTTCCTGAAGACCTGGCTCGAGGAGCTGCTCGAGAACGCCAACGCCCTCATCCTGGTGACGAACCGGCAGCACCACGTGCTCCTCTTCAACCGCGCCCTGTCCCGCCTCATCGGCCTGGGGCGCGACGAGGCGCTCGGCGCGGACCTCCTCGAGCTCCTTCCCCCGGTCGAGCGGCAGCGGGCCCGGGAGACGCTCGAGCGGAGCATCGGCGGCGAGTCGGTGACCGGCTTCGAGACCCGGCTCGCCGTTCGCGGGGGCGGGGAGGCGCTCGTCACCTTCCACACCGCCCCCATCGTCGGGCACGGCGGCGAGGTGGAGGGCGTCATCGCCATCGGGCAGGACCAGACGGCGCTGCGCGCCATGGAGCAGCGGGCCGAGCACTTCCAGCGGCTGGCCGCCTTCGGCCGCCTCGCCGCGGGCATCGTCCACGAGCTCAACAACCCGCTCGTCGCGGTGGTGACCTACTCCGACCACCTGCTCGAGCGGCGGCGCGGGCGCGACCTCGACCCCGGCGACGCCGAGAAGCTGCGGCGCATCCGCGACGCCGGCGAGCGCATCCAGCGGCTGGCCCGGGACCTCATCACCTACGCCCGGCCCTCGGCGGATCGCCCGGAGCCGCTCGACCTGGGGGTGCTCCTCGACCAGGTGGCCCGCATGTGCGACCCGGCCCTGCGCGACGCCCACGCGCGGGTCCGCCTCGAGCTCGCGCCCGCGCCCACCATCCAGGGAGGGCGCGCCGGACTCCTCCAGGTCTTCGTGAACCTGGTGACGAACGCCGCCCAGGCGCTGCCGCCGGACGGGGGCACGGTGACCCTGTCGCTCGGGCAGGACGGGGACGAGCTCGTGGCCCGGGTCGCCGACGACGGCAAGGGGATGCCCCCCGACGTCGCGGCGCGGGTCTTCGAGCCCTTCTTCAGCACGAAGGAGGGCGGGCGCGGCGTCGGTCTCGGCCTCTCCATCGTGCACGGGATCGTGACCCGTCACGGCGGGAGCATCACCGTGGAGAGCGAGCCGGGGAAGGGGACGACCTTCACGGTGCGCCTGCCCCTGCGCGGGGCCGGGCCCTGGATCGATCAGGGGACGAGCGACAGCACGCCGTAGCCCGTGAACTCGGGCAACACGGCGGCGAGCTCGCCCGCGGACGGCACGAGCGGGATCTTCTCGTCGGTGCCGCCGGCGCCGCGGAAGCGGGCGCGTCGCGCCGAGCCGGCGTGCTCGCTCGCGATGACGAGCGTGGCCCCGCGCACCGGGCCGTCGCCCCGCGACGAGACGTGGACGT
>JBAVCR010000081.1:0-14407 GCA_049586815.1 Anaeromyxobacteraceae bacterium | reverse complement strand
CCTCCACGCGGTGTGGATGACCGACCCCGCGCGCGCGCCGCCGGAGCGGGGGCGCACGCTCGTTCGCCTGCCCGTGAAGCCGCGCTGAGCTGCGGCCGCGGCGCTACTTCTCCTCCTCGGCGCCCTTCACCTTTCCCTCGGCGCGCCGCTTCTCGATGATCTTCTGGGCGGCGTACGGGGGAACCGGGTCGTAGTGCGACGGCTCCATGGTGAAGTACCCCACGCCCTGGGTGAGGGAGCGGAGGTCGGCGTCGTAGGTCATGGCCTCGGCGTGCGGGCAGAGCGCCCGGATGACAACGCCGCGGGCGGCCGGCTCCATGCCCTGCACCTTGGCGCGGCGGCTGTTCAAGTCGCCCATGACGGCGCCCACGTACTCCTCGGGCACGCGCACGTCGAGCTTCATGACCGGCTCGAGCAGGATGGGTCGGGCGCCCTCCATGGCCTTCTTGAAGCCCATGGATCCGGCGATCTGGAAGGCCATGTCGGAGCTGTCGACGTCGTGGTAGCTGCCGAAGACCAGCTTGGCCCGGAAGTCGACGACCGGGTACCCGGCCAGCGGGCCGGAGCCGAGCGCGCCGCGGATGCCCTTCTCGACCGACGGGATGAACTGCCGCGGGATGACGCCGCCCACGATGGCGTCCTCGAACTCGAACCCGGTGCCGCGCGCCAGCGGGTAGAGCTCGAGCGTGCAGTCGCCGAACTGGCCGTGGCCGCCGGTCTGCCGCTTGAACTTGCCCTGCGCCTTGGAGTTCGCGGTGATGGTCTCGAGGTAGGCCGGGGTCGGGACGGCGAGCTGGATCTCCACCGAGTGCTTGCGCTTCAGCCGCTCGACGGTGACCTCGATGTGGGCCTGGCCGACGGCCTTGAGGAGGAACTCGCCGGTGTCCGGGTTCCGCTGCAGCTCGAGCGAGGGGTCCTCCTCGATGAGCTTGTGGATGGCCGCGGCCGCCTTGTCGTCGGCGCCGCCCTTGGCCTGGATGGCGTAGGCCACCGGCCGGTTGGGCTGCCGGAAGTCGGGGAGGAGGATGGGGGCGTCGCGGTCGCAGAGCGTGTCCCCGGTGCGGGCGTCCTTGAGCTTCAGGAGCACCACCACGTCGCCCGGGCCGGCCGAGGGGATCTCCACGGTCTGCGCGCCGTCGGTGCGGAAGAGGCGGCTGACCCGCTCCTCGCTGCGGGTGCGCGGGTTCATCACCGTGGCCTCGGCCTGGAGGGTGCCGGACAGGACCCGCAGGTAGTCCACCCGCCCCGCGAAGTGGTCGATGGTGGTCCGGAAGACCTGGGCGCAGAACGGCGCGCCGGGGTCGGCCCGCCGCTCCACGGGGGCGCCGTGCAGGTCGACGCCCTTCACGACCCGCGCCTCGGGCGCCGGCAGGAGGCGCACCACGAGGTCGAGGAGCTCCCGGACCCCCACGCCCGGCTTGGCGGCCACGACCGCGACGGGCAGGAACTTCTGCTGGGCGGCGCCGGCGGCGAGCCCGGCCTGGATCTCCTCGGGCGTGAGGGCGGTCCCCTCGAGGTACTTCCCGAGCAGCTCGTCGTCGGCCTCGGCTGCCGCCTCGACGAGGACGGTGCGCGCCGCCTCGGCCTCGGCCTTCAGGTCGGCGGGGATCTCCGCCTCGGCGAACTTCCCGAAGGTGCGGTCGTAGAGGTGGGCCTTCATCGAGAACAGGTCGACGATGCCCTTCAGGCCGCCGCCGCCGCCCGAGCCGATGGGCAGCTGGAGCGGGACGGCCTTCACCTTGAGCGAGGCCTCCACGTCGGCGACGGCGCGCCGGAAGTCGGCCTGGTCGTGGTCGATGCGGCCGAGCACGGCGATGGCGGGGCGGCCCGCGTCGGCGAGCACGTCGTAGATGCGCTCCGCCCGGTTGTGGGCCCCGTCCACCGCCGAGACCACCAGCACCGCGCCGTCGGAGACCTGGAGCGCCCACTCGGCCTCGTTGATGAAGGCCGCGAACCCCGGGGTGTCGAGGGCGTTGAAGGTCCGGCCGCCCTCCTCGAAGGTCTCGGGGTGGATGGTGAGCGTGAAGTTGCGCTTCTTCTCCTCGGGGTCGGCGTCGAGGCGCGAGGTGGAGCCCTCGGGGTTGGCGCGCTTGGCGTCGGCGGCGCGCAGGAAGGCCTCGACGAGGGCCGTCTTCCCGGCGCCGTCGGCGCCGAGGATGGAGAACGTGCGTGCGATGCGGGGGGCCATTTCGTCTCCGGATCCGCCCACTTGGGTGGGGTCGGGGTTCGAGGGGACGGCGAGGGCCCGATCCATAACATGGGTCGGCGGGGTCCTCGCCGCGTGCGTGTCAACCCTTCAGCTCGGGAAACTCCTCCTGCCAGAACTCGAGCGCACCGCGCTCGCCCCGGGCCCGCCGCTCCTTCTCGAGGGCGCGCAGCTGCACGCGCCGGATCTTCCCCGAGATGGTCTTCGGCAGGTCCGAGAACTCGATGCGGCGCACCCGCTTGTACGGGGCGAGACGCCGCCGGATGAACTTGAAGATGTCGCTCGCCAGCTCCCGGGTGGGCTGCGTCCCGGGCTTGAGGATGAGGAAGGCCTTGGGGACGTCGCCCTTCACCGCGTCGGCGGAGGGGACCACGGCCGCCTCGGCCACCGCCCCGTGCTCGATGAGGGCGCTCTCGAGCTCGAAGGGGCTGATGCGGTAGTCCGAGCTCTTGAAGACGTCGTCGGCCCGGCCGACGTAGGTGATGTACCCGTCCGCGTCCCGCGCCGCGACGTCGCCGGTGTGGTAGTGGCCGTCGCGCATCACGAACTCGTTGAGCGTCGGGTCGTCCTGGTAGCCGGCCATGAGCCCGGCGGGGCGCGCCGACAGGTCGAGGGAGATCTCCCCCTCGTCGGCCGGGTTCCCCTCCCCGTCGAGGAGCGCGATCCGGTAGCCGGGCATGGGGCGCCCCATCGAGCCGGGCTTGATGACCTGGCCCGGCGAGTTGCCCACCTGCGCGGTGGTCTCGGTCTGGCCGTACCCGTCGCGGATGACCGTGCCCCACCCCTGGCGGACCTTCTCGATGACCTCGGGGTTGAGCGGCTCGCCCGCGGAGAGGGCCTCGCGGACCCGGACCGCGTGGCGGGTCAGGTCCTCCAGGATGAGCATGCGCCAGACCGTGGGCGGCGCGCACATCGTGGTGATCTCGTGGGTCTCCAGCACCTCGAGGGTGCGGCGGGGCACGAAGCGGGCGTAGTTGTGGACGAAGACCGTGGCCCCGGCGTTGAACGGCGCGAAGAAGCTCGACCAGGCGTGCTTGGCCCAGCCCGCCGAGCTGATGTTCATGTGGACGTCGCCCTCGCGGACGCCGATCCAGTACATCGTGGAGAGGTGCCCCACCGGGTAGCTGCGCTGGGTGTGGAGCACGAGCTTGGGCTTCGCGGTGGTGCCGCTCGTGAAGTAGAGCAGCACCGGGTCGTTGATGTGGGTCTCGCCGTGCGGGATGAAGTACGACGACTCGTCGTAGGCGTCGTGGAAGGCGTGCCAGCCCCGCACCTGCTCGCCGACCACGATGCGGGTGTAGTCGCCGGGGAGCCCGCGCATCTTCTCGGCGCCGTCCGGGTCGGTGATGACGTGGCGCACCTCCCCGCGGAGGAGCCGGTCCTGGATGTCCTCCGCGGTGAGGAGCGTCGTGGCCGGGATGACCACCGCCCCGAGCTTCATGGCGGCCAGCATGATCTCCCAGAGGTGGGCCGAGTTCGGCAGCATCATGAGCACGCGGTGCCCGCGCTCCACCCCCTGCCGCCGCAGGTACACGGCGACGCGGTTCGAGCGCTCGGCCAGCTCGTGGTAGCTGAGCCGCACCTCGGCCCCGTACTCCTCGACGATGTGGAGCGCGGTCCGCCCGTTGCCGTCGGCGATGACGTCGAACCAGTCGAGCGCCCAGTTGAACCGGTCGAGCGCCGGCCAGCGGAAGCCCTCGTAGGCCGCCTTCCAGTCCTCGCGGTTCTGGAGGAGGAAGTCGCGGGCGCGCCGGAAGTTCTCGGTGGGGTTCATCGGTCCCTCAGCGGAGGAGTCCGGGGAACGCCTCCCCGGCCCCGTCGATCATGAACTGCAGGGCGATGGCGGCGAGCAGCATGCCGGCCACGCGCTCGAGGATGTTCATCCCGGTGCGGGAGAGCACCCGCTCCAGGCGCGTCGCGGAGGCCAGCGTGAAGTAGGTGGCCACCGACACCACGGCGATGGCGAGGAGCACCGCCACCCCGTTCCACCAGCGGGCCGGCCCGGGTGCGGAGCGCCCCATGAGCACGATGACCGTGGCGATGGAGCCCGGCCCGGCGAGCAGCGGCATGGCGAGCGGCACGATGGCGACGTCGTCCTTGGCCGACCCGGCCTCCACCTCGGGAGGCGTGATGCGGGCCGGGGACGGGGCGGTGCGGAGCATGTCGATGGCGATGAGGAGGAGCAGCACCCCGCCGGCGAGCTTGAAGGCCGGGATGGAGATGCCGAGCGCCCGGAAGAGGAGCGCCCCGGCCAGGCCGAAGGAGGTGAGGATGAGCCAGGCCCCGATGGCGGCCCGCTTGGCCGTCTGCCGGCGCTGATCGGCCGACTGCTCCGAGGTCATGGCCAGGAAGAACGGGATGCCGGCGAGCGGATCCACCACCACGAAGATGGCGGACAGGGCCACGAGACTCTGGGTGATCACCTCTCGGAGCATCGGGCGTCGCGGGCGCTGCGTTCAGCGGAAATCGGAGCGTCGAATGGACCACACTTTGCGCAGCGCTTCCACAACGATCCGCTTCGACATCTTGGACTGCCCGACCCGGCGATCCACGAAGACGATGGGGATCTCCCGGACCCGGAAGCCCTTGCGGATGGTCCGGTAGGTGAGCTCGATCTGGAAGGCGTAGCCGGAGCACTCCACGGTGGGCAGGTCGATGGCCTCGAGGACCCGGCGGTGGAAGCACTTGAACCCCCCGGTGAGGTCGCGCACCGGGATGCCGAGGATGGTGCGGGCGTAGAGGCTGCCGCCCCGGGAGATGATCTTGCGGAGGATGCCCCAGTTGACCGTCCCGCCCCCCGGGATGTTCCGCGAGCCGAGGACGAGGTCGGCCTCCCGGGAAGCGGCCAGCATCCCGGGCAGGTACTTCGGGTCGTGGGAGAAGTCGGCGTCCATCTCCAGGATCCGCTCGTAGCCGCGCCGGAGCGCCCAGTCGAACCCGGCCAGGTAGGCCTTGCCGAGCCCCTCCTTCCCCTTCCGGTGGAGCACGTGGACCCGGGGCTCGCGCGCGGCGATGGCGTCGGCGAGCTCCCCGGTGCCGTCGGGAGAGTTGTCGTCGATGACGAGGACGTCGACCTCGGGGGTGGCCGCGAGGATGGCGTCGACGATGGGGCCGACGTTGTCCTTCTCGTCGTAGGTGGGCAGGCAGACGAGGGCGTCGCGGCGGGGGCTCGGGGGGCGGATCTCGGTCATGGAAGGGCTCCGGCGATCTCCTCGGCGACGCGGCGGGCAGCCCCGGGCTCGCCGAGCGAGCGGCGCACCTCGGCGATCCCGTCGAGCTGGGCGCGGCGGGCGCCCGGGTCGGAGAGGAGTCGCTCGATCTCGGCGGCCATGCGCTCGGGGCTCGCCTCCTGCTGGAGGAGCTCGGGCACCACGGTTCGCCCGGCCAGGATGTTCACGAGCGCGAAGTGGGACATGTGGACGAGCAGCCGCCCCAGCCAGTAGGAGAGCCAGGCCAGCTTGTAGACCACCACCATGGGGCGGTTCATGAGGGCGGTCTCGAGCGTGGAGGTGCCGCTCTTCACGAGGGCGGCGTCGCTCGCACCCACCGCCTCGTCGGCGCGCCCGGCGACGAGACGCACGTCGAGCGTGGCGTGGCGGGCGAGCGCGGGCCGGAGCGCCTCCTCCGAGAGCGTGGGCGCCACCGGCACGACGAACTGCACGTCGGGATGGAGGGTCCGGATGCGCTCGGCCGCGTCCAGCATGGGGGGGAAGATGCGGTCGATCTCGGAACGCCGGCTCCCCGGAAGGAGCGCCACGACCGTGCGCCCCTCCGGCAGCCCGAGGGCGCGGCGGTACCCCGCGGCGTCGCCCGGAGGCGCCCGCTCGGCGAAGGGGTGGCCCACGAAGCGGGCAGACACCCCGGTGCCCTCGTAGAAGCGCTCCTCGAAGGGCAGGATGCAGAGCATCCTGTCGACGACGCGGGCGATCTTGCGGGCCCGGCCGCTCCGCCAGGCCCAGATCATGGGGCTCACGTAGTAGATGACCTTCACGCCGAGTTTCTTCAAGTGCTTGGCCAGGCGAAGGTTGAAGTCGGGGCTGTCGACGAGGAGCGCCACCTTCGGGCGGCGCGCCTCCGCCGCCTCCCGCAGGCCGCGCATCACGGCCAGGATCCGCGGGATCTTGGGGAGGACCTCGACGAGGCCCATCACGTTCAGGTCCTCGGCCGGGTAGAGGGCCTCGAGCCCCGCGGCGCGCAGGCGAGGCCCGCCCACGCCGAAGGCCTGCACCCCGGGGCGGATCTCCTGGAGCTCCTCGAGGGCGCGCGCGGCGTGGACGTCCGCGCTCGCCTCGGCGGCGACGATGAGGATTCCCTCGGGCAAGACGCCGGTTTATAGCACGCGGCCGGGCCGGGTCAGGGCACGCACTGGCCCTGGAAGCCGAAGGCCGTCTCCTTCCCAGCGATGGATGCCGAGACCCAGACGGTGTCGGGGCCGACCGTGCGTCCTTCGACCCCCAGCGCGGCATAGTTACCGTAGGGGAATCCAGCGCAGGCCGCCGTCCCGCAGAGGCCCACGTCCGGCACCAGGTAGCACGGGGACGAGCGGCAGCCGGCCTCCATCGGACCGTCGTGGCACGATGCCGGGAAGGCGGTGGCGTCGCAGTAGAGGAGCCGGAATTGCTCGGGAGGCTGGCGGAATGGCTCCGCGGGAACGCCCGGCCAGAACCTGGCCGTCACGTTCCCGAGCGTGCTCTCCACGCGGTAGGTCGCCTGGAGATCGAGTGGGTTCAGCAGGATGTCGGTGAAGAAGAGGTCGTAGAAGCTGATCGTCGGGGGAGGACCGGCGTGCACGCTGAACGGAGCCGGCGCCGGTTCCGCCAGCGGGGGGACGGAGCCGCCCGTCGCGGACATGTAGAGCCGGGGAAGCCCGGTGTACACGACACGCGTCTGGGACCAGACGAAGGTATCCGCATCCCACCTCCCGTTGGGTCCGGTGTATGCGCCGTCACCGTTCACGTCGAGGAACCACTCACCCGGGTCCCATCGGCCGTTGTCGTTTCCGTCGACGTAGGGCTCGCCCTCGTCAACGAAGGGCTCCCCGAGGTCGTAGACGCCGTTCCGGTTCGCGTCGACGAAGCCCTCCTCTCCCCTCACCCAGGCGATCACTGTCACGTAACCATCGCGGGGGTTCGCCGTGCGCGGCCCACACCCGAAGTCGGTGGTCGCGGAGAGCTCCCCGGGGAAAGGCGAGACATCGGGGGGGAGGGGCGCGCCATAGACCTCGAGGTACCCGACGGCATGGCCGAGTGTCTCCGGGCTCCCCGGGTAGGCGGGGCTGAATGCGACCGGCGAGATCGCCCCGGCCTCCGACATGAAGGAAACCGCGGTCTCGACGCCGATCACCATCCCGTGCCGGTCGGCCAGCTTCATGGTGCAAGACACCGTCTCCGGCTCCTCGAGGTGGGAGTAGAGGCAGTCGTGATCGGCGAAGGCCGGAACGCTCCAGGGGGTGCAGTCGAGCGAGATGTGCCCCCCGTTCGGGATCCTGCCGTAGGCCTCGAAGCCGACGCCATCCGCCGGGCCGGTGGGACCGGTCGGGCCCGTGGATCCGGTCGCGTCCTCCGGCATCCGGCACTTGAGGGCCTGCGCCTCCTCGACCGTGCAAGGGACGGTCGGGTCGCAGCCCGCCGCGACGAGGAGGAGAGCACCGAGCGTGATGGCGAGGTTTCGCATTGGGGTCCTTCCTGTCAGCGGACGAGGACGGGGCGGAGCGGCGAGGTGCCGGTCCACGCGCACCCCGTGGAGTGGTTCGGGCCGTTCAGGTGATTGCAGACGAGCTGGGAGACGACGCAGGTGCCGGAGGCGTACTGGTCGCACGTCGCGCACCACGGCGAGTTCGCGGGGACGCATCCGTTTCCGGTCTTGCAGTCCACCGCCAGGACACGGAAGGTGGCGAAGCCCACGATGTAGGCGGTCCCGTTGTATGTGCTCGGACAGGCCTCCGACAGGCTGCCGGATCGGGAGATCACCGGGACCTCGATGGTCTGCCCCACGTAGGCGGCGAACCAGTCGCAGGTCTTCTTGTTGGTTCCCCCCTTGCAGCCCCCGTCGAACTTGCTCCCCTGCCCGATGTCGATGAGCTCCACCTCGGCTCCGACGTCGATCCGGGTGCAGGAGGTCGTCGACTGCTTCAGGTAATCGCAGATGGCATTCTGGCTCGGGTTCTGGGTGCTGAAGACCGACCAGCCGGCGCTGCGGACCTGGGTCGACGAGAGGCCGAGCGCGTAGAGCGGCCCGCCCTGGTCCTCGCCGGACGCCGGGTCGCAGGTGAGCGCCCCGGCATCGGTGAGGCACCCCACCCCGACGACCATGGGAACGTCGATGCACCCCGACCCGCACGGGCCGCCGGTCACGGCGATGGCGCTCGCCGCCACCGGCGCCGAGGCTCGTCCGAGGAGGCCCGAGAAGAGCATCGGCACCGACCCGCCCCCGGGGGCCGTGTCCGCACGCTCGGCCCGGACGTAGACGGCATTGACGCGGAATGCCGAGGCCTCGTCACCTCCGCGGACCTCGCAGAAGCGGTATCCGTCCGTGGAGTACCCGTCCCGGCGGTCGAGCGGCATCTGGACGTCGGTGGTCGGACAGGTCCGCCCGGGCGGGGTCCACGTCCCGAAGCGCACCACGCTCGCGGCCACCTCGTGGCGGTCCGAATGGTGCTCCGTGGCCTGGGCGTCGACGATGGCGTCTGCGCTCGCGAGCTGGGCCGCCCGCCCCGAGAGCTCGCGGGCGCTGGCGAGCGCCGCGGCGTCGACGGCGTTCTGCAACTCGCCGCGAACCGACCCGAGGTGCCCGACGTTCACCACCACCGCGACGAGCACCCCCAGCATCAGGATCGCGAACACCGACCAGATGAGGATGGCCCCGCGAGCCGACCGGTTCCCGCCTGCCATGGCGCGCCTCAGCCTTTCGGCACCGAGGGCTGCAGCACCGGGGCGGTTCCCGGGCGCTGGGGCGGGGCGACGTAGAGGACCGGCTCGGGCTCCGCCTTGGCCTTCCCGGAGAGGCTCTTCACGTAGGCCTCGCCGATCACCTGGGCCTCCTGGGTATCGAGGGCCATCGACGGTGACGGAGGGGGCTTCGCCTGCGCGGGCTGCTGCATCGCGAGCGCCTCCTTGTTGGCCTGGCCGAAGGCCGGCGACATGTGCGCGTAGCCGCACCCCGCAGCGAGGAGCGCCAGCACGACCACGGCTCCGATGGGCTTCTGCATCAGCTGCCTCCGATCTCGGTCTTGGGCCGCGGGGGAGCGACGGCCTCGGCGGGCACCGGCCGGCCCAGACGCCCGGCCACGTGCGAGAGGTTGGTGCGGAACGTCGCGTCGGTCGGATCCACCTGCAACGCCTGCAGGTACATCTCGTAGGCCTGGGCCAGGTTCCCGCTCCGCTCGTAGGCAAAGCCCAGGTTGTTCCGCGCCTGCGCCGGCGTGCCGCCGAGCCGGAACTGCTCGTAGGCCCGGGTGAAGTCGCCGGTGGCCGCGTAGGCGAAACCCAGGTTGTTCCGCAGTCGCGGGCTGCGCGGCTCTGCACGCAGGGCCTCCTCGAGCTTGGGGACCGCGTCCTTGGCCTTCCCCCGCACGAGCAGGGCGAATGCGAGGTTGTTGAGGTAGCGCGGCTGCCCGGGGGCGAGGCTCACCGCCTCCTCGTGGTGGCCGATCGCCTCCGCACCCCGGTCGCTGCGCTCGAGGAGCACCGCCAGCTCGGCGTGCCCCTCCGGGTTCCGGGGCTGGAGCACGAGGAGCCGGCGCAGGTCGGCCTCGGCCTCGGCCGTCATCTCCTGCTTGCGGAGCGCCTTCGCCCGCAGGAGGAGCGCATCCCCGTCGTTCGGGTCCTCCCGGACGAGCGCGTCGGCGGCCTGGAAGGCCCCCGCCCAGTCGCCCCGGTAGGCCATCTGCTCGGCCATGCCCAGGCGGACCTGCCGCGCCTGCGCCTCGGCGGTCTTCTGCTTGCTGGCGCAGCCGTTTCCGGCGAGTAGCAGGACAACCGCGGCAACGGCGCGGATCTGGGTTCTCATGAGCCCCCTCGACGCAGGAAGTGCGAGGCGATGTTGACCCACGCCGGCCCGACGAGGACCACGAAGAGCGCGGGGACGAAGCAGAGCACGAGCGGCATGGTCATCTTCACGCTGAGGATGGCGGCCCGCTCCTCGGCGCGTTGCATCCGGCGTACCCGCATGCCCTCGGCCTGCACCCGGAGCGCCCGGGACACGCTGGTGCCGAAGATGTCGGTCTGGTTGAGAGTCGCGGCGAGCGTCTTCAGGTCCTGCACGCCGGTCCGGTCGGCGAGGCGCCGGAAGGCCTCGGTGCGCTTCACGCCGGCCTTCACCTCCAGGAACGTGAGCGTCAGCTCCTCGGCGAGGACGGGGCGTGCGAGGCCGATCTCGAGCGCGACCCGCTGCACCGCCGCGTCGAGCCCGAGCCCGGCCTCGACGCAGGTCACCATGAGGTCGAGCGCGTCGGGCAGCCCCCGGTCGATGTCAGCCTGGCGCGACTGGACCCGCTTCTTGAGCCACAGGTTCGGCGCCAGGAAGCCCACGACAGCCACGCCCACAGACCAGGCCGAGAGGTAGTCGATCGGCTCGGCCTGCAGCGTGCTGGCCCAGAGCACCACCCCCACGAGGAGCAGCGGCAGGATGACCTTGGCGGCCAGGAAGAGCGGCACGGCGGCGGCGCCGCGCAGGCCGGCCTGCACGAGCCGCTCTCGCACCCGGGAGAGCTCGTCGTCGTCCGGGGTCGCGAGCCGTGCGATGGGGGCGAGCCCCTGGGCCACCATGTCGGCCGCGCGGCTGCGGTGCTCCACGAGCTCCGGGAGGTCGTGGGAAGGAGCGAGACGCCGCTGCAGCTGGCGCGCCGCCCCGCGGTGGCTACCCACGATGGAGTAGACCGTGGCCGTGGCCGCCGCGAGCGCGGCCACGAACCCGGTCCCGATCAAGAGCGCCATCGCGTCGACGTGCACGTGCGCCTCCTAGTAGTCGAACCGGGTGAGTCGCTCGAACCAGACGGTGCCGAGGATCCAGGCCCCGACGCCGACGGCCAGGATGGTCTGGCCGAGCGGGTTGTCGACGAGCCGGACCATGTATTCCGGCTGGGAGAGCACCATGAAGACGGCGATGCCGAGCGGCATGAGCGCGACGAGCCAGGCCGAGACCCTCGCCTCGGCCGTCAGCGCCCGGAGCTTCCCGAAGAAGCGGTAGCGGTCGCGCACCGTGGCGGCGATGCCGTCCAGGATCTCCGCCAGGTTGCCGCCGGTCTCCTTCTGGATCACGGTGCTCACCGCGAAGAGCTTGAGGTCGCCGTTGGACGGGGCGCGCGCGCCCATCTCCCGGACCGCGCGCTCGAGCGGCATGCCGAGCCGCTGCTCCTCGAAGGCCCGGGCGAACTCCACGCTGATGGGCTCGGGCATCTCGTCGGCCACGAGCTGGAAGGCGGAGGAGAGCGCGTGCCCCGCGCGCAGCGACCGCGCCATCATGTCGAGGGCCTCGGGGAGCTGCTCGGAGAGAGCGCGGCTGCGCCGCTCCCGGGCCGCGACCAGGAAGACGAACGGGGCCACCAGACCCACTCCTGCGATCGCCACGCCGGCCAGGGGACCGATCCACCAGATGGAGAGCAGCCCAAGGGCCAGCCCGAGGAGGGCGAAGCCGCAGAGCTGCGCCACCGTCATCCGCGAGTCGGCCTGCTCGAGGAGGTGCTCGATGCGCCGCGCCCAGCGCTGGGAGGAGAGCCAGGCGTCGAGCGCCGGGATGGCGGAGAAGCGCCCCTGCCTGAGCAGGTTCGAGTCGAGCGGGATTGGCCCCTCGTGGGCCTGGAGGCGGCGCCGGAGGTCGCGACCGCGCCGGTCGGACACGTAGCGCAGCGCCTGGAAGCCGGCCTCGATGAGGCCCAGGAGCGCGAGACTGGTGAGGACGACGAGGGCGGTGCGCATGGCGGCTCCTAGACCCAGGCTCCCGCCATGCGGGCCGGGTCGACGCCGGCGCGCTCGAGGCGCTCCATCAGCTTGGGGCGGATGCCGGTGGAGCGGAACTCGCCCACCACGCGTCCGGACGCGTCGACGCCCCGCTGGTCGAAGACGTACAGATCCTGCATGACGATGGTGTTGCCCTCGGTCCCGGTGATCTCCGAGACCCCGACCACGCGCCTCCGCCCGTCGCTGCCGCGACCCAGCTGGACGATGAGATGGAGCGCGCGGGCGATGGTCTGGCGGATGTAGGCGTCGGAGAGCTGGATGCCGCTCATCCCCACCATGGCCTCCATGCGGGACAGCGCGTCCCGGGCGCTGTTGGCGTGGATGGTGGTCATCGACCCCTCGTGGCCGGTGTTCATGGCCTGGAGCATGTCGAGGACCTCGTCGGAGCGGACCTCGCCCACGATGATCCGGTCGGGGCGCATGCGCAGCGCGTTGCGCACCAGGTCCCGCGCCAGGATCTCCCCCTCCCCCTCGATGTTGGCGGGACGGGTCTCCAGCCGGACCACGTGGGACTGCTGGAGCTTCAGCTCGGCGGAGTCCTCGATGGTCACGATGCGCTCGTCCCCGGGCACGAAGGCCGAGAGCGCGTTCAGGAGCGTGGTCTTGCCGGTGCCGGTACCGCCGCTGATGAGGACGTTCAGCTTGGCCTTCACGCAGGCCGCCAGGAAGCCGAGGCACTCGGCGTCGAGGGAGCCGATGGCGACGAGGTCCCGGGCCCGGAGCGGGTCGGTCCCGAAGCGGCGGATGGAGAGGATGGCCCCGTCGATGGCGAGCGGCGGGATGATGGCGTTCACGCGCGAGCCGTCGGGCAGGCGCGCATCGACCATGGGCGAGGTCTCGTCCACCCGGCGACCCACCCGCGAGACGATGCGGTTGATGATGCGGAGCAGGTGGTCGTCGTCGGCGAAGCGTACCCCCGTGCGCTCCAGCTTCCCAGCGCGCTCGACGTAGACGGTGGCGTAGGTGTTCACCAGGATGTCGGAGATGGTCGGGTCCCGGAGGAGCGGCTCGAGCGGGCCCAGGCCGGTGAGCTCGTCGAGCAGGTCCTGCACCATCTGCTCCCGCTCCCCCTGGTTGAGCGGTACCCCCGGCGCGGCGAGGATCGGCCCGACCACACCTCGCAGCTGCTCCCGGAGGCGCTCGGGCGAGAGCTTTTCCAGCGATTTCAGGTCGAGGCTGTCGACGACCCGCCGGTGCAGGTCCGTCTTCAGGTCGTGGAAGACCTGGGCGCTCACGCCGGAGGGCGCCGCCGCGCCCCCCGACGCGCCGTTCCCGCGCTGCCGGATGCGCTCAGTCAAGCCCATGGACGACCGCCTTCGGCGCAAAGAGCTTCTGGAGGAACGAGGTCGACGCCGGTGCCGGCGCGCGCCCAGGGGCGACGTGCGCCGCGAGCGCCTCCACGTCCCGCACGACCGATGACCGGGGAGACTCCTCCCAGAGCAGCACGCCGCGGTTCACCGCGCGCGACAGGCCGGAGAAGTCGTTGCCGACCACCGCCCCCACCGGGAGCCCCACCGTCTCCTCGATCACCTCGCGGGTGATCGGTGACCCCTTCTGGTAGCGGTTCACGAGCACGAGGAGCCGGCTTGCGTCGTAGCCGAGCTGGGCGAAGTAGGCGGCGCAGCGTTGGGAACTTCGCACCGCGGGCACCTCCTGCGTGACCACGAGCACGACGCGGCTGGCCAGGTCGAGCGCGGCGAAGGAGAGGTCGCCGAAGTCGCGCAGCCCGTCGATGACGACGTGGTCGTAGTGCCGGCGCAGGAAGCGGAGCACGCTCGCCATGGTGCCGGGATCGAGCCGCTCGGCGTCGGCGACCGCGTCGCACTGCGAGAGGACCCAGACTCCCGAGGAGTGGCGCGGGACCGAGGCGTCGAGGAGGTCCCGGTCGAGGCGGTGGGCGTTCGTCGCCACGTCGGCCAGCGTGTAGCTGCCCTTCATGTCCAGGAAGGAAAGGACGTCGCCGAGCTCGAAATCGAGGTCGACGAGGCACACGCGGCGCCCCTGCCGGGCGAGCGCGCCGGCCAGGTGGGTGGCGAGCGACGTCGCGCCCATTCCGCCCTTGGCCGGGAAGAAGGCCGTCACCTGCGCGAGCTGGAACTCGCCCGAGTCCTGAAGAATCCTCGAGAGCTTGGCGGCGACCTCCCCCTCCTCGCCGGGAGCCAGGAAGTCCCGCGCGCCGGCGCGGAGCGCCTCGCGGATGAGGTCCGGGTCCTTGCTCCCACCGAGCACCACGACCGGCACGCCC
>JBAVCR010000080.1:0-3297 GCA_049586815.1 Anaeromyxobacteraceae bacterium | reverse complement strand
GAGCAGCACCGGCACGCCGGAGGGGCCGTTCGCCTTCACCGACGTGGAGGCGAGCGCGCCGATGTCCTGGATGTAGCCGCGGCCGCGCACGTAGTACTCGCGCCCGGACATCTCGATGACGCGCCCGCCCACGTCCCGGTTCGACTCGCGGATGGCCCGGACGACCTCCTCCAGGGTCACGCCGTAGGCGCGCAGGCGGTTCGGGTCGACGGTGACCTGGTACTGCTTCTGGTAGCCGCCCACGCTCGCCACCTCGGCGACGCCGGGCACGCTGCCGAGCGCGTAGCGGAGCGAGAAGTCCTGGAAGGTGCGCAGCTCGTCGATGGAGGTCCTCCCGCTCTTGTCGACGAGCGTGTACTGGAAGGCCCAGCCGATCCCGGTGGCGTCGGGGCCGAGCGTCGGCACCACGCCCTCGGGCAGGCGCGCGCGGATGGTGCCGAGCATCTCGTTCACCCGGCTGCGGGCCCAGTACATGTCGGTGCCCTCGTCGAAGATCACGTAGACGAAGGACATGCCGAACATCGAGTAGCCGCGGACGTCGACCACCTTGGGCGCCGAGATGAGCGCCGAGACCACCGGGTAGGTGACCTGGTCCTCGATGAGGGTGGGGCTGCGCCCCATCCACTCCGTGTAGACGATGACCTGCGGGTCGGTCAGGTCGGGGATGGCGTCGATCTTGGTGCGGGAGATCGACCAGGCCGCGGCCAGCGCGGCGATGGCGACGCCGAAGAGGACGACGAGCCGGTTGCGGGCGCAGAACTCGATGATCTTCGAGACCATGAAGTCCCCTACTTCCCGCCGTAACCCTGGATGGCCGCGCGCAGCCGGCTCTCCGAGTCGATGAGGAAGTTGGCGGTCGTCACCACCTTCTCGCCGGGGTGCACGCCGCGGAGGATCTGCACCTTCTCCGCCGTGCGGGCGCCCACCGTGACCGGGCGCGGCTCGAAGCGGCCGCCCGGCAGCGCCACGAAGACGTACTGGGCCTCGCCGGTGTCGACGAGCGCGTCGGCGGGGATGGAGATCCCCTCGGACACGCCCAGGTCGATGGTGACGTCGGCGTACATGCCGGGGCGCAGCCGGCCCTTCGAGTTCGGCACGACGATGCGGGCCTGCATGGTCCGGCTGGCCGGGTTCACCGCCGGGTAGAGGTAGGCCACCTTCCCGGTGAAGGTCTCGCCGGGGAGGGCCTGGAGCGAGAGCAGGGCCTTCTGGCCGGCGTGCACGCGCCCGATGTCGGCCTCGTAGACGTCGGCCACCACCCAGACGTTGGCGATGTCGGCGATCTCGTAGAGCTCCTGGCCGGGCGTGACGTAGGCGCCGACCTGGACGTCGCGGCGCACCACGTACCCGTCGATGGGGGCTCGCACCGAGAGGAACTCGAGGGGGGCCTTCTTCTCCTCGAGCTCCTTGATGTCGGCCGGGGTGAACCCGGCGAGCACGAGCCGCTGCCGGGCGTCGACCTCGAGCGCCTGGGTGCCCTGCTGGGACTGGCCGGCGCTCCAGTCGCGGGTCCACTTGATGGCGTTCAGGTAGTTGATCTGCGCCGAGTTGAGCTCGAGGCTGTAGATCTTGGCGAGCGGCTGCCCCTTCTTCACCCGCTCCCCGCCCTGCGTCACCATCACCTTCTCCACCCAGCCGGTCACGCGGCTCGTCACCACGCCGGTGGCCCCCTCGTCGGGCGCGACCATGCCGACCGTGCGGAGCGTGGGGGCGAGCTTCTCGACCACCGCCTCCGCCGTGCGCATGCCGATGAGCTGGATCCGGTCCTGGCCGACCTCGACCGTGGTGAGCCCGGGGACCTGCTCGCGCGGGATGAGCTTCATCCCGCCGCACTTCTCGCAGATGGCGTTGGGGTCGTCGCTCGCCACCTCGGGGTGCATCGGGCACCAGTACTTGCCTGCGGCCGCGTCCCCATGGGCGTGGGCGCCCACGCCCCCCTTGCCTCCCTCGCCGAGGCTGGCGATGGGGACGAGGTCCATGCCGCAGATGGGGCAGCTTCCCGCCCGTTCCGACAGGACCGACGGGTGCATCGGGCAGACGAACTTGGCCTCGGCCCGCTCCGTGACCTCGTGGCCGGTGCGGGCGAAGTAGATCCAGGCCGCCACGGCGGCGACTGCCATGAGGCCGATGAGGGCCCAGCGGACGACGGCCATGGTGCGCACGCCCGGCGGCGCGGCTTCCCGCCCCTCGGGCAGGGGTTCGGTGGATCCACCCTCGACGGGGTGCTGGTGCTCGTTGTCGTTCATCGGCGAATCTCTCCCCTGCGCCCCTGTGCCAGACGGTCCGGGTCCACATTCCACCATAGCCCCGGATCTCCGGGCGGATAGATTCTGGCTGCCCCCCCTGGGGGGGGTGGGCAAAGGGGTGTCAGCGGAGCGTGCTACGGGGCTGCGGTGACGGCGGGCGCGCGGCGATGGGTGGAGGCGGAGCCGAGAGGCGAGGAGGCGCGACGCCTCTCCGCGGCCCTGGGGCTCCACCCGCTCGCGGCCCGGGCGCTCGCCTCCCGTGGGCTCGCCGACCCGGCCCTCGCCACCCGATTCCTCTCGCCCCGCCTCGAGGACCTCCCCGACCCCTTCCTGATGAAGGGGATGGAGGACGCCGTGGCCCGGATCGTCCGGGCGGTGGAGGACGGGGAGCGGGTCGCCTGCTACGGGGACTACGACGTCGACGGCGTCACGTCGACGACGCTCCTCGCCGGGTTCCTGCGCGGCGCAGGGGCCGACGTCGTCACCTACATCCCCCACCGCCTCGCCGAGGGGTACGGGCTCAACGTCGCCGCCGTCGGTCGGCTCGCCGGCGAGGGAGTGCGCCTCCTCGTCACCCTCGACTGCGGCATCACCAGCGTCGCCGAGGTCGCCGAGGCCGCCCGGCTGGGGGTGGACGTGGTGGTGGTCGACCACCACACGGTGCCCGTCGACCTGCCGGCGGCGCGGGCCATCCTGAACCCTCACCAGCCGGGCTGCGGCTACCCGTCGCGCCACCTCGCCGCCGTCGGCGTGACCTTCAACCTGGCCATGGCGCTCCGCCGCCGCCTGCGGGAGCGCGGCCGGTTCGGGCCGGCCCGTCCGGAGCCCAACCTGCGCGAGGCGCTCGACCTCGTGGCCCTCGGCACCATCGCCGACGTCGTGCCGCTCGTCGAGGTGAACCGGGTGCTGGTCCGCTTCGGGCTCGCCGAGATCGGCAAGGCGCGGCGCCCCGGGGTGCGCGCCCTGCTCCGGGTGGCCGGCGTGCCGGCCGGGGACGTCGCGGCGTCGCAGGTCGGGTTCCGGCTCGCGCCGCGGCTCAACGCCGCCGGAC
>JBAVCR010000079.1:0-4395 GCA_049586815.1 Anaeromyxobacteraceae bacterium | reverse complement strand
GCTCGGAGGCGCGGCCCGCGGTCACTCGCCCGGAAGGGTGCGGCGTCGGAGGCGGCGGCGCTCCGCCGCTCCGGTGAGGCCGTAGACCTGGGCCGCCAGCGCCCCGCCCGCGAGCAGCGCGAAGAAGCCGAGGAAGAGCGCGACGACGATCTCGCCCACCGCGGGATCCTAGCGGCGCGGGACGCGCGACGCCCGAACCCCGTCAGCCGGTCGGGGGGTGGCTCGGGCGGCGGAGTGCATCCGCAGGGGCGCCGGGAGCCAGCCTCACCCGGGCGCGCCGTTCCCCGGCGCCGCGCAGCCGCGCGCACCCGCCCCCGAGGACCAGCGACGCCGCCAGAGCCTCCCCCAGGACCGGCAGCACGCGTCAAGGGCGTCGTCACCCCCGCTCCGCCCGGATCTCCCGGAGTCGTCGCTCTCGCGCCGGCGCCACGAGCAGCTGCCCCGCGGCGACGGCCACGCCGGTGACGAAGCATGCCCCCCAGACCACCCGGGCTCCGTAGCGCTCGAGCCCGAAGGAGCCCAGCACCGGGGCCGCGAAGGCCGCCACGGACCAGGCGAGCGAGTAGGCCCCCTGGTAGCGTCCCCGCACCTCGTCGGGGGCGAGCTCGGCCGGGACGGTCGAGATGAGCGGGAGGTAGGCGATCTCCCCGAGGGTCCAGACCACGATGCCGATCGCGTACCACCCCACCGTGTGATGGAGCGCGTTCATCCCGAACCCGACCCCGATGAGGGCGCAGCCGACGGCCATCATCCGCCCCGGATCCCGGGAGGCGATGAAGCGGCTCGCGAGCGGCTGGACCACGACGATGATGATCCCGTTCAGCGCGAGCAGGAACCCGTACCCCGTCGCCGAGATGCCGTTCTCCGCCATGTCGACCGGCAGGGCGAGCTGGAACTGGAAGAAGATGGTGGCGAGCGCCACGTGGAGGAGCAGGAAGGGGAGGAAAACCCGATCCCGCAGGGGGAGCACGAGCCCGGCGAGGACCTGCCGCACCGTCTCCGGCGCCGACGCCGGGCGCGTCTCCGGCACGTACCGCCAGACCACCCAGGCGAAGGCCAGCGTGGTGAGCCCGTCCCCGACGAAGAGGAGCGTGTAGCTCACCGCCGCGATGAGGCCGGCGAGCACGAGCCCGATGGCGAACCCCAGGTTCACCGCCCAGTAGAGGAGGCCGAAGGCGCGCACCCGGTCGCCCGCCGGGACGACGTCGGCGATGACCGCGTGGGAGGCGGGGCGGTAGATCTCGCCCACGAAGCCGATGCCGAACATGAGGGGGGCCACGAGCGCCGGGGACCGGACGAACCCGAGGGCGATGGTGAGCCCGGCGCCGCCGAGCAGCGAGACGAAGAGCGCGGCCCGCCGGCCCAGCCGGTCGGAGACCACCCCGGAGACCGGCCCCGCCCCGATGGCGCCGAGGCCCCACAGGGAGACGAGCCCCCCCGCCTCTGCGACCGAGAGCCCCCGGTGCTGGGTCAGGAAGAGCGAGAGGAACGGCACGACGAAGCTGCCGATGCGGTTCACGAGGAGCCCGACCCAGATCGCCCAGTAGGCGCGGGGAAGGCCGCCGAGGAGGTCGTGCAACGTGGCGCGGAGGCTGTCCCGGGTGCGGATCACGGCTCGTCGACTTGTACCCCGAAACGACGACGGCCGCCCCGGAGGGCGGCCATCGGATGCGACGGTGCTCTGGCGCGAAGGCTAGGTGTCGAAGTAGAGCGCGTACTCGAGCGGGCTCGGACGCATCCGGATCGGGTTCACTTCCTTGTCGTACTTGTACTGGATCCAGGTCTCGATGACGTCCTCGGTGAACACGTCGCCCTTCAGCAGGAAGGCGTGGTCCTTGCGGAGGTTCTCGAGCGCCTCGTCGAGGGAGCCCGGCATCTTCGGGACGTCCTTCAGCTCCTCGGGCGTCATGCCGTAGATGTCCTTGTCGAGCGGCTGGCCCGGGTTGATCTTGTTCTCGATGCCGTCGAGGCCGGCCATGAGCATGGCCGCGAAGGCCATGTACCCGTTGGCGGCCGGATCCGGCGAGCGGAACTCGATGCGCTTCGCCTTGGGCGAGGGCGAGTACATCGGGATGCGGATCGACGCCGAGCGGTTGCGGGCCGAGTAGGCCAGGTTCACCGGGGCCTCGAAGCCCGGCACGAGACGCTTGTAGCTGTTCGTGGTCGGGTTGCAGAAGGCGGCGAGCGCCGGGCCGTGCTTCAGGATGCCGCCGATGTACCACATGGCGAGATCCGACATGCCCGCATACCCGTCGCCCGCGAAGAGCGGCTTGCCGCCCTTCCAGATCGACTGGTGCACGTGCATGCCCGAGCCGTTGTCGCCGTAGAGCGGCTTCGGCATGAAGGTGACCGTCTTGCCGTGCCGGCGGGCGACGTTCTTGATGATGTACTTGAACCACATCAGCTTGTCGGCCATCTGCAGGAGCGCGTCGAAGCGGATGTCGATCTCGGCCTGGCCGGCGGTGGCGACCTCGTGGTGCTGGCGCTCCACCTTGATGCCCATCGCCTCCATGACCGCGCACATCTCGGAGCGGATGTCCTGCTGGCTGTCGGTGGGGGCGACCGGGAAGTAGCCCTCCTTGTAGCGCGGCTTGTAGCCGAGGTTGCCGCCGGCCTCCTCGCGGCCGGTGTTCCACTGACCCTCGACCGAGTCGACCTTGTAGAAGGAGTGGTTGACGCCGGTCTCGTAGCGGACCTCGTCGAAGATGAAGAACTCGGCCTCGGGCCCGAAGTACGCGTGGTCGCCGATGCCGGTGGCCTTCAGGTACTTCTCGGCCTTGATGGCGATGTTGCGCGGGTCGCGCGAGTACGGCTCCTTCGTGATGGGCTCGACGATGTTGCAGATGAGCGACAAGGTCGGCAGCGCCATGAACGGGTCCATCACGGCCGTGTTGGCGTCCGGCATCACCAGCATGTCGGAGGCGTGGATGGCCTGCCAGCCGCGGATCGACGACCCGTCGAACCCGAGACCCTCCTCGAACACGGCCTCGCTGAGCTCGTCGATGGGGATGGTGAAGTGCTGCCAGATGCCGAGGAAGTCGTTGAACTTGAGGTCGACGAACTGCGCCTTGTTCTGCTTGGCGAGGTCGAGCGCCTGCTTCGGGGTGATCGTGGCCATTGCGGGCATGTCTCCTGACGGGAACGGAGGGGTTGACGGGCTCCGGATTAGCACGCCGTGTGCCACGCCGATCTACTCCGATCGGGCGGAGATCGCGCGGCTCAATCTCGGGGGTGCCCAAAAAACAGGCACCTGCTGCCCGGGAACCGGGCTGCGGCGGCCCCCCCGCCCCGATAGAACACCTCGCTCGAATGGGGGCAAGATGCGAAATGTCCCTTTCCGCGCGCCCTGCGTGTCAGGCCAGACAGGAGGCGTCTTGGACGAACCGAAGAGCCAGGTGACCCGGCTCTACAGGGAATTCGGCCCGGTGGTGTACCGCCGGTGCCTTCGCCTGCTCGGTGATCGGGCGGCGGCCGAGGACGCCACGCAGGAGGTCTTCGTGAAGCTCCTTCGGGACGTGGAGCGACTGCAGGACCGGGAGACGGTCCTTCCCTGGATCTACCGGGTCGCGATGAACCACTGCCTCAACGTCCGCCGGGACGCGCGGCGACGGGGGCAGGACGGGCTCGCCGAGGACCTCGACGTCGTCCCCGACGCGCAGGGTGAGCGCCCCGACGCCTACCCGGATCGCCAGCTCGCCCAGGCCGTCCTCTCCCGCTTCGACGAGGAGACCCAGGCCGTCGCGGTCGGCGTGCTCGTCGACGGCATGGAGCACGAGGAGATCGCGAACGCGCTCGGGATCTCGCGGCGGACGGTGTCGCGCAAGCTGTCGCGCTTCGTCGAGAACGCGCGGAAGTACCTCGCCCGGACCGGCTCGGGCGACGCGGCCGACGACGGGGTGGCGCCGTGACGCGCTGCGCGTCCGAGCTGGCCCTCGAGGCCCACCTGTTCGACCCGGCCCGCTCGCGGGTCCGCACCCACGTCGACTCGTGCGGCAACTGTCGCTCCCGCCTGGCCCGCATGCAGCAGGAAGGGGAGGAGTTCCGCCGCTTCGTGGAGCCCCGCACCCTCGACCGGGTCGTCACCCGGGTGCAGGCGCCCGCCGCGGGCGGCTGGAGGCGCTTCCTCCGGGTGCTCCTTCCCGCCGGCGGCCTGGCCGCGACGGCGGCCGCCCTGCTGCTGCTCTCGCCCCGGCCCCCGGCCGACTACCTCGGCGCGAAGGGAACGGGGCTCTCCCTCCAGGCCTTCGTCGGCTCGGCGGACGGCGTCCGGGAGCTCACGGACGGGGAGTCGATCCCGGCCGGATCCCTGCTGCGCTTCCGCGTCGCGACGGGCCAGCCCTGCCAGCTCTGGCTCCTCTCCGCCGACGGCCAGGGATCGGTGTCGCGGCTCTACCC
>JBAVCR010000078.1:0-6032 GCA_049586815.1 Anaeromyxobacteraceae bacterium | reverse complement strand
GTGCAACCGGACCGATCGGAGCAACCGGTGCCACCGGCGCCACCGGGCCGGTCGGCGCCACCGGACCGATCGGACCGACCGGACCCACGGGGCCGGCTGGCGCGACCGGTGCCACGGGCGCGACGGGAGCGACCGGAGCGATGGGGCCGACCGGTCCCACGGGTCCCACCGGGGCCCAGGGCGATCCCGGCCTTCAGGGCGACCCGGGCCCGCAGGGAGATCCCGGACCCAGGGGCGACCCGGGACTCCAGGGTGACCCCGGACCGACTGGACCCACGGGGCCTCCCGGGCCGGGCGGATTTGCGATGATCGGCACGCTCCAGGGATCCGGATTCGGCGTCGAGTTCCCGCAGAACACCTGGGTGATGGTCACCGGCGCCTCGGCGACGACCGACCCGGGCCAGATCTTGACGGGAACCGCTACCGTGGGCCTCGCGTGGGACGCTGATTCGGGCGTGCCTGAGATCCTCGAACGCGTCCTCGTCGACCTCTGCTACCAGGACGCCACCGAGGGAGCGGATCCCACGATCATCCCGTTCAACGGCTCCTACCCCCCCGCGACCAATCTCGCTGTCCACCCGGGATCGCAGCCACTTCCAGGTGGCCTCCCATTCATTTCAGTCGTCTCGGTGGCCGGGATCGCGGATCCCGGCGCCGGTGTCAGGACCACCTGGAACGTCGGCGTCTGCGTGAAGAACACGAGCGCACGGCTGCTCCTCGGCTTCTCGACGAACGGCTGGTTCGCGGTCACGAACTAGAGTCGACGCCAGCCACATGAACTGGACCCGGGTCGCCGTGGCTTCGATCCTCGCGGTCGGGATCGCTGCGTCGGCGTTCCTCGCCCTGCGCCCCGACGAAGGGCCCCCTCCCTCGGCGGCACCCGACTCCCGCATGCGTCCGGAGGCTCCCCCCGGACCCGGATCGGCGCGACCCGCCCCACCCGTCGCAGGGACAACCTCCCCCTCGCCGCCCGGGCCCGCCCGCCGTCCCGACGGCGCCGCCACGACCCCGCAGCAGCAGGCGGCCCTCGCGGTGGACCGCGTCCGCGACCAGCTGCTCGCGGGCTGCCGCCGGGAGCTTGGCGAGACGCGGACGCCCCTCTCCTTCCGGGTGCGCCTCGTCTTCGACGCGCAGGGACGCGAGGTCATCCGGAGCGTCACGGCGGACCAGAAGTCGCCCCAGCCGATCGCGAACTGCCTCGCCCGGGTCGCCGCGGGGACGCTCCGCATCCCGCCCACCGGCAGGACGGTGACGACGGTCGTTCCGCTGTCGATTCCCTAGGATTCGCTCCCCCGTCCCGGCAAGATTCCTGTCCAACCGGGAGCCCAGCTGAGCGATGCTGCGGCCCCGCTCCGGAGGAGCCCTTTCATGCGCCATCGCCTTCAGGTCCTCGTCGCCATCCTCGCCCTCGCCGCCGCCGCGCCCGCCGCTGCGCAGTACGTCTACAAGCCGGCCTGGCAGGAGGAGAAGGAGGAGAAGGAGCGGCAGAAGGAGATCCTGGAGCTGAGCCAGAGGGTGCAGCGCTGGCACAACGTCGCCCGGGTCAACCTGGGCGTCACCATGTTCTACTCGGAGTACTACAACTGCGGGTACTGGTACGGCCTCTACCCGACCTACACCTGCGGCTCCGGGTCCTTCCTGAGCTACGTCCCGTTCACCGTCGGCCCGCAGGTCGACGTCCACCTCCAGGGACCGCACAACCTCAGCGTCGGCTTCAACGTCTTCCTGGGGACCGCCACCGGCACCGTCTACTCCGGCCTCTTCGCCCAGAGCGTCTCGAGGAGCGTGACCATCTGGGAGCCGACCGTCGACTACGTCGCCAAGTTCGGACCCCCGGCGCCGGTGAAGGGGCGCTTCCGCGTGGGCGGCGGCATGTACATCGGCCCGAACTCCGAGCTCGGAGGCGCCTTCCGGATCGGCGGCGGCGCCTCGTTCTTCGACCTGAGCCGGGTGGGGATCGGCGTCGACCTGGTCCTCGAGGCCGGCGCGTACCGCGGGTACTGGATCGGGGGACTGCAACTCGTGGTCTCCCCCGAGTTCCACTTCTGAGGGGCCGCGGGAGAAGCTGGTGGTGAGGGGGAGAATCGAACTCCCGACCTAGGGATTATGAGACCCTCGCTCTAGCCGACTGAGCTACCTCACCGTTTTCCCTTTCGGAGCGTGCGCTTATAGGTCCATCGAAGCGCCCTGTCAACGCGCCGGAAGGTCCGGCGGCGGCGCGCCGTCCCCCTCGGCCACGTACTCCTTCTCCTCCTCCTCGAGCCCCTCCTCGACGTCCTTCGGGGCCGAGAAGATCTGCGCGATCCGGATGTGCCGGGAGAAGAGGAAGAAGAGCCCGAGGGCGGTGGTGAAGGCGAGCTGCACGGCCCAGAGCACGTTCGCGTAGGCGGTGCCCCGGGTGTCCAGGACCTCCTTCGGGACGAAGAGCGACATCCCGAGGACGGTGGCGGCCTGGAAGGTGCCCACCATGCCCGGGCCGGCGGGGATCATGACGCCCACGACGAGGACGCCCAGCACCGTGAAGGACTGGACGAGCGTGAGGTGGACGTCGAAGGCGCGGGCGAGCACCCCCATGCCCCAGCCGTTCAGGCACCAGTAGACGGCGGTGAGGAGGAAGAACGCCGCCACCTTGCCCCGCGAGGGAACGAGGCGCAGCCCGTGGATGAAGGCGTCCATCATCCCGGAAGCCCGGGTGGCGATGCGCGGCGAGATGGGGTCGAGCACCCGGTGGGTGAATCGCACGGCGAGCGCCCGGTTGCGGTAGGCCACCACGAGGAACACGAGCAGCGCCGCGAAGATCCCGAGGACGAGGAGCCCTCCCAGGCGGAGGAAGTGGAGCCCGGGCGTGCCCTCGGGCACGGCGAGCAGCGTGATCACGAGCAGCGCCGCGGTGAAGACCCCGTCGGCGACCCGCTCCACGACGACGCTCGACAGGGTGGCCGACACCCGGATGCGGGGGCGCTCCGCGATGAGATAGGGCCGCGCGAACTCCCCGATCCGGAACGGGAGGATCATGAGGGCCATGAAGCCCACCGCCGACACGGCGTTCAGCTTCGAGAACGGGACCTTCGCCACCGGCTCGAGCAGGATGCCCCACCGGAGCGTCCGGGCCAGGTGGATGACGAGCAGGATGGCGAGGTACGGGAAGAGCCAGACGTAGTCGGCCGAGTGGACGGCCACCCAGATCGCGCCCAGGTCCTTGCCACGAAGGGTGAACCACAGGGCGAAGGCCGAGACGGCGATCCCGCCCCCGATCTGGAGGAAGCGCTTCACCCGCGACCCTTTACCACGACCGGGTGCGCGGGTGGTCTGCCGGCGACGCGGCGGAGGACCTCGTCCCAGACCATGCGGGCCATGGCGCCGCGGGTCTCCACCGTCCCGGATCCCACGTGCGGGGTGAGGACGGCGTTCCCGGCGCCGCGGAGCCTTTCGGGGACCCGGGGCTCGTCCCGGAACACGTCGAGCCCGGCGGCGAAGAGGCGCCCCTCCTCCAGCGCCTCGGCGAGGGCCTCCTCGTCGACCACCGGCCCCCGGGAGGTGTTCACCAGGACCGCGCCAGGCTTCATCGTGGCGATGCGCTCCCGGGACAGGAGGTCGCGGGTGGAGTCGGTGAGCGGACAGTGGAGGGAGACGAAGTCGCTCGTCGCGAGCAGCTCGTCGAGCGGGGTGCGGGTCGCGCCGGGGAAGGCCACGTCGCGCGGGCCGGAGTAGAGGATGCGCATCCCGAAACCGGAGGCGCGGCGGGCCACCGCCTGGCCGATGCGACCGAACCCGACGATGCCCAGCGTCTTGCCGGTGACCTGGCGGCCGAGCAGGAACTCGGGCGCAGCCTCCCGCCAGCCCCCGGCCCGGATGAGCCTGTCCCCCTCGCAGACCCGGCGCGCGGCGGCGAGCAGGAGGGCGAGGGCCAGGTCTGCGGTGGCGTCGGTGACGATGTCGGGCGTGTTCGTCACCACGATCCCGCGCCGCTCCATGGCGGGAAGGTCGATGTGGTTCACCCCGACGCCGTACGAGGACACCTGGCGGACCGCGGGCAGTCCTTCCAGCAGGACGTCGTCGACCCGGTCGAGGTAGGTCGCGACCAGGATCTCCGCGTCCCTTCCCTCCGCATGGATGCGGTCGAGCGAGGCCGGCCGTCCCTCCCCTCCGCGCAGCTCGACCCGTTCCAACACGTCCTCAGGGACGCCGCCGGGGAGCGCCCGGAGCGCATAGATCACCGTCTTCACGTTCCACCCTCCTCGTCGTCCCGAACGTCGACCGCATCGCCGTCACCGGCGCGGTCCCCCGGGATCCGGTAGGCCTCTCCCATCCAGCGTCCCAGGTCGGCGAGCCGGCACCGGTCGGAGCAGAACGGCCAGGCGGCGTTCGCGGGACGGGGCTCCGCCGGTCGGGCGCAGGTCGGGCACTTCCGCTCGCGGGCCGCCATCAGCTCCCCGGACAGGTCGGTGGGACGAGCGGGAGGAGCGCGGCCTCGAGCCTCTCCCGCGAGACCTTCCCGCTGAAGACCTTCTGGACCTTCCCGTCGGCGTCGATGAGGTAGGTGCGGGGGAAGCCGGTCACGCCGAAGGCGCGCGCGACCAGCCCGTCCGCGTCCATCAGGACCGGGTAGGCCACGCCGTGGCGGGCGAGCTCCGCCTGCGCCTCCTCCCGGGTCGACTCCTCGGTGACCCCGACGAACTCGACGCAACGACCCCGCGAGGCGCGCCACGACTCGGCGAGCGCCGGCAACTCCTCCTTGCAGGGAGGGCACCAGGTGGCCCAGAAGTTGAGTGCGACGGCGCGGCCGCGCAGGGACTCGAGCGACACCTTCCGTCCCTCCAGGTCGGGGAGCGAGAAGGCGGGCGCCATTCCCCCCACGGGCGCGCCCCGGTCGGCGTCGGGTGAAGGCGAGAGCCAGAGGGCCGCCACCCCCGCGAGCAGGACGAGCAGCCCGATCTTCAGCCAGTTCCGCATCGGGCGGGAAGTATAGTCGCGACGCGGCAGTTGAACCCGCGCCCCTTCACGTTTCTTCACCCGATTTTGACACCCGGGGACCCGTCCCCGCCTAAGATTCGCGACCCATGACCAAGCGCCGCATCCTCATCCTCGCCGCCGTCGTCCTCATCGCCGTCGCCTTCGGGGCCTGGCGCTGGAGGTCCGGCGACTCCAAGCCCAAGCTCCAGTTCGAGACCGCGAAGGTCGAGAAGGGCCGGATCGTCGCCAAGGTCACCGCCTCGGGCACGCTCAACGCCGTCGTCACCGTGCAGGTCGGGAGCCAGGTCTCCGGGCGCATCGCCGCCCTCCACGCCGACTTCAACTCGCCGGTGAAGAAGGGGCAGCTCCTCGCCAAGATCGACCCGGCCCTCTTCCAGGCCTCGGTGGACCAGGCCCGGGCGAACCTGGCCGCGGCGCAGGGCAACCTGGCGAAGGCCAGGTTCCAGGCCGCCGACGCGCGCCGCCAGGCCACCCGCCAGAAGGAGCTCGCCGCGCGCAAGCTGAACGCCCAGGCCGACCTCGACACCGCCCTCGCCAACGCCGATGCGGCCGAGGCGCAGGTGGCGGCGTCGGAGGGCCAGGTCGCCCAGACCCGCGCCGCGCTCCAGTCGGCCGAGGTGAACCTCGCCTACACCAACATCCACTCCCCCACGAGCGGCACCGTGATCTCCCGCAACGTCGACGTGGGCCAGACCGTCGCGGCCTCCCTGCAGGCGCCCGTCATCTTCCAGATCGCGGAGGACCTGGAGAAGATGCAGGTCGACACGAGCGTCGCCGAGGCCGACGTGGGGCGCCTGAAGGACGGCATGGCCGCCAGCTTCACCGTCGATGCCTACCCGGGCGAGGTCTTCCGCGGGCGGATCCGCCAGATCCGCAACGCGCCCCAGACCGTCCAGAACGTCGTCACCTACAACGCCGTCATCGACGTCGCGAACCCCGAGTTCAAGCTGAAGCCGGGCATGACCGCCAACGTCACCTTCGTCTACGCCGAGAAGGAGGACGTCCTCAAGGTCCCGAACTCGGCGCTCCGCTTCCGCCCCCCGCCCTCCCTGCTGGGC
>JBAVCR010000077.1:0-2678 GCA_049586815.1 Anaeromyxobacteraceae bacterium | reverse complement strand
GCCTGGGCGTTCCTCGGCGGCGCCGCGGCCGCGGTCGCCGGGCGCCGCATCGCCTTCTACGAGATCGTCGCCGCCACGCTGCTGCTCCTCGCGCTCGCCCTCGGCCCCCTCGTCCTGCTCCTCCCGTCCCTGCGCGCGCTCCCGCTCGTGCTGCACGCCTGGCAGTACCAGGGGCGGGTGGTGCTCGTGGCCGGGCTCCTCCTCGTCTGCCTGTCCTCCGGGGCCATCGGGTTCCTGGGGTCGACGCTCGCGTACCTGCTCACCGGCTCGGGCCGGCTCGACCCGTCGCTCTCCTACGAGCTCTTCGTGGCGCGGAGCCACCTCCGGCTGGAGGCCCGCACGCTCGGGGCCCTCTTCCTCATCGTGGTGACCGGGGTGCTGCCGGGGCTGCTCCTCGGGGTGGCCTGGTCGGCCTGGCAGGACCGGCTGGCCCGGCGCGCCGCGCTGGCCGGCGAGCCGCACGAGCGCCCGCGGCTCGCCGCCACCATGCTCATGACCCTCATCTCCATCGGCGGGGTGGCCACCGGGGTCTGGGCGCTCACCGTGGTGCTCTCGGTGATGAGCGGGTTCGAGCAGGACCTCAAGTCCAAGATCCTGGGCGCCCACGCCCACGGCGTGGTCCTCAAGTACGGACAGAACGACTTCACCGACTGGAGGCGGACGCAGGACCGGGTGCTCTCGGTGCCGGGCGTGGCCGCCTCCACCCCGTTCCTCTACGCCGAGGTGATGCTCTCGGCCGGCCAGAACCTGACCGGGTCGGTGGTGAAGGGCGTCGACACCTCCACGCTGGGAAAGGTCACCGACATCCCCCGCAACCTGGAGGAGGGGAAGCTCGAGTGGCTCGACCGCCCGGAGGAGATCCCGCCGGCCCGGGCCCGCCCCTCGCTGCGCGACGCGCTCGAGGCGAACGACCGGGCCTCTCCGCCGCACCCGGACGCCGCCGCGGCCGCTCCGGGGGAGCGCCTGCCCGGCATCCTGCTCGGCCGCGAGCTGGCGCGCGGCCTCCGCGTCGGGGTGGGGGACGTGGTGAACGTGGTCTCGCCCTTCGGCGACATCGGGCCGGCCGGACCCCAGCCCAAGAGCCGCCCGTTCCGGGTGGCCGGCATCCTCTACAGCGGCTTCTACGAGTACGACGCCAAGTTCGCCTACCTCTCGCTGGCCGAGGCGCAGCGCTTCTTCGGCACCGGGGACTCGGTCACCGGGCTCGAGCTCAAGATGCAGGACGTGAACGCGGCCCGCCCGGTGATGCGCCGCGTGCTGGCCACGCTGGAGGGCTACCCCTTCCGGACCAAGGACTGGGGAGAGATGAACCGCAACCTCTTCTCCGCCCTCATGATGGAGCGGATCGCCATGGCGGTGATCCTGGGCTTCATCATGCTGGTGGCGAGCTTCATCGTGGTGGCGACGCTCGTCATGCTGGTGCTCGAGAAGACGCGCGAGATCGCCGTGCTGCGGTCCATGGGAGCCACCACCACGAGCATCATGAAGATCTTCGTGCTCGAGGGGCTCGCCATCGGCGCGGTCGGGACCGGCTTCGGGCTCCTGCTCGGGCTCGGCACCACCGCGCTCGTCGGCAAGGTGGGGATCCCGCTCGATCCGGAGGTCTACTACATCAGCCACCTCCCGGTGCTCGTCGACGGCGGCGACTTCGCGCTCGTGGCGCTGGCCGCGATCGCGCTCTCGTACCTCGCCACCATCTACCCGGCCACCCGGGCCGCCCGGCTCGAGCCGGTCGAGGGGCTGCGGAGCGAGTGATGGCCCCCCTGCTCTCCATCGAGGGGCTCGGCAAGGCCTACCTCACCGGCGGGCGCCGGCTCGACGTGCTCCGCGACGTCACCCTCGACATCGGCGCGGGCGAGATGGTCGCGCTCACCGGGCCGTCCGGCGCCGGCAAGAGCACCTTCCTCCACCTGGTCGGCGCGCTCGACGCGCCCACGGCGGGCCGCGTCCGCTTCGAGGGGCGCGATCTCGCCGGCCTCGACGAGGGGGAGCTGGCCCGGTTCCGCAACGAGTCGGTGGGCTTCGTCTTCCAGAGCCACCACCTCCTGCCCGAGTTCACCGCCCTCGAGAACGCGATGATGCCCGGGCTGGTGCGCCGCCTCCCGCGCGGCGAGGCCCGGCGCCGCGCCGAGGAGAGCCTGGCCCGGGTGGGCCTGTCCGACCGGATCGCCCACCGACCCGGCGAGCTCTCCGGCGGGGAGCAGCAGCGGGTGGCGCTGGCCCGGGCCCTCGTCCTGCAACCCCGCCTCCTGCTCGCCGACGAGCCCACCGGGAACCTCGACCCGCAGACGGCGGAGGGCATCCACGGGCTGCTCCGGGAGCTGAACCGCGAGCTGGGGGTCACCGGGGTGGTCGTGACCCACAACGAGGTGCTGGCGGAGTCGCTGGGACGGCGGGTCCGCCTCGTCGCCGGAAGGCTGGCCTAGGGGTGCGGAAGGACGGCCGTTTGGCTTTGAGCTTTTCCCGGGCATGCACTAGATTCCGCGGCTTCGTGAGGAGCTCCCTCCCCATCGCGGTCCTCGTGTGCCTGCTCGCGGGTCCCGGCCTGGCCTTCGCCCAGGCGGGCGCCGCCGGGACCACGCCGTCCCCGGCCATCCCGGCCTCGCCGGCCGCGGGCGCTGAGCCGTCCGCCGGGAAGGTCGCGGAGGAGACCGCCGAGCCCGAGGAGCCCTCCGAGC
>JBAVCR010000076.1:0-3795 GCA_049586815.1 Anaeromyxobacteraceae bacterium | reverse complement strand
CTCCGGCGTCGGGGCCGCGGCAGGTGACTGCGACGGCGCGGGCGGCGGGGGAGCGACGGGAGCCGAGGGAACGAGCGTGGGGTCGGGAGCGGTGACCCGCACCGCGGGGGGTTCGCTGGCGCGGCCCGCCTCGCCGGCCCGGGGGGAGACGGCCGCGTCCGCCCCGTCGCCACGCCGGGAGGCGAGCGCCGCCACCACGCCGGAGAGGAGCGCGACGAAGAGCAGCCCCAGCACCGCCGCGAGCGCCATCTGCGAGCGCCGCCGGCTCATCACCTCGACCTCGGCGCGGGTGTCGCGGCGAATGCGGGTGGACGGCCGCGTGGGGGTGGCCTCGGGCGCCGGAGGCGCCAGGTCGCGCAGCGGGAGCGTGTCGCCGAGCGGCATCGTCGAGCCCCGGCTGCTCGTCCTCGCCTCCACGCGGCCGGTGGGACGGCCGGTGAGGAGCGGCGCCACGGCGGTGCCGAAGACGAGCGCGCGCAGGACGTCGGGCTCGGCCGCGACCTGGGCGAGCTGCGTGGAGATCTCGTGCATGGACTGCTGCCGGTCCTCCGGCCGCTTCCCCAGCGCCCGGAGCACGATCCGCTCGACCTCCGGGGGCAGCTCGGGCCGGAACCGCCGGGGCGGGACCGGCGTGTCGCTCTGGTGCTTCATGAGCGTGGCGAGCGGCGTCTCCCCGTCGAACGGGAGCCGGCCGGTCAGGGTCTCGTAGGCGAGCACGCCGAAGGCGTAGACGTCGGAGCGGCGGTCGATGGCCGTGGCCGACGCCTGCTCCGGCGACATGTACTCCGGGGTCCCGATGATCGACCCGGCCCGGGTGACGCGCTTCGCCTCGGGCGCCCCCGGCCCCTTCGCGATGCCGAAGTCGAGGACCTTCACGAAGTCGGACCCGTCGAGGCGACGCAGCACGAAGACGTTCTCGGGCTTGAGGTCGCGGTGGATGATCCCGCGCTGGTGGGCGGCGCCGAGGGCCCGGCAGATCTGCTGGAAGATGGGCAGCGCCCGGGAGAGCGGCATCGGGCCGTCGCGGTGGAGGATGCGGGCCAGGCTCTCCCCGTCGAGCGCCTCCATGACGAAGTAGGCGTCGCCCTCGGGGGTGTGCCCGAAGTCGAAGACGTCGACGATGTTCTCCTGGCCGATCTGGCTCGCCGCCCGGGCCTCGTGCTGGAACCGCTGCACGAGCTCCTCGTCCCGCGAGTACTCGGGGCGGAGCACCTTCACCGCCATCCGCTTCCCGAGCGTCACGTGCTCGGCGAGGTAGACGCTCCCCATGCCGCCCTGCCCCAGCCGGGACACGATCCGGTAGCGGTCGCCGAGCACCCTCCCCTCGATGCTGGCGGGGGTGCCGAGAGGCGTACCGTCCTCGGGACAGGCGGTCAGGCCGTCCCCGAACTCCTTCCGGCATGTAGGGCAAACGGGCATACGCGGCGGGCAACGAGATCGGATAAGCTAGCACAACCCACTGAAACGCCGGGCGAACGGGGGGAACTTGTCCGAGCTGTTCGTCGTGAACGGAATCTGCGGGGGCACGGTCTTCTTCCTCCCCGACGTTCCGACGGTGCTCGGCCGCTCGGCCGAATGCCAGGTCCAGATCGCCGACCCCTGGATCTCGAGCATGCACGCGATGTTCGAGAAGCGGGGGAGCCAGCTCTGGCTCGTGGACCTCGAGTCGCGCAACGGCACCTGGGTGAACGAGCACAAGGTGCGGGAGGCGCCGCTCTCCCCGGGCTACCGGCTGCGCTTCGGCAAGACCGAGGTGGAGCTGCGCGAGGGGCTCACCCCGCGCCCCCTCCAGCCGCTCCTCTCCGAGCACGGCACCATCGTCCGCTACCTGGCCGACATGCAGGCCGAGTCCCGCCAGACGGACGAGGCCGCCCCGCAGGCCCGGCGCGACACCGACCCTTCCTCCCGCCGGGTCACCGGGCGCGCGCCGGCCTCGCGCCGCCAGATCGCCGTCCTGAACGACATCGGGCGCGCGCTCGTCGACGCCCCCGACCTCGACGCCGCGCTCGCCCGCATCCTCCACGCCGTGGCCACGGCGGTGCGCGCCGAGCGCTCCACGCTCCTCCTCATGGACGAGTCGGGGCACATGACCCCGCGCGCCACCGAGCCCATCGGCTCTCCTCCTCGCATCTCGGAGACCGTGGTGGCGGCCGCCGCGAAGGGGCGCGCCGGGCTCCTCACCGTGGACGCGCAGCAGGACCTGCGCTTCACCGGGAGCCAGTCGGTGGTCGCGCAGGGCATCCGCTCCTGCCTCTGCGTCCCGGTCTGGGCCGACAACCGCATCCTGGGCATGCTGGTGCTCGACCGGGGCTTCGTCGACCCCTTCACGGCCGACGACCTCGAGCTGACCACGCTCGTCGGCTACCAGGCCGCGCTCGCCATCGAGCGGGCCCGCTTCCTCTCGCGCAACGCGGAGATGCAGGCGGAGCGGCGCCGGCTGCTCCGCCACTTCGCGCCGGAGCAGGCCGCGCTCGTGCTCGCCCAGGAGGGCGGCGAGCACGACCTCCTCGAGCCCCGCGTCCACGAGGAGGGCACGATCCTCTTCGCCGACGTCGAGGACTTCGCCGGGCTGGCCGAGCGGCTCCCGCCTCCGGAGCTGGCCGCCCAGCTCGGCGAGTTCTTCCGCTCCATGACCGAGCTGGTCTTCGAGGAGCGGGGCGCGATCGTGAAGCTGGTCGGCGACGGCGTGATGGCGTCCTTCGGCGCGCCGGTCCCGCTCGAGGAGGCCGCGACCCGTGCTGTCCGCTGCGCCTGGCGCATGCTGGAGCGGGTCGCGGAGACCAACCGGGGACTGCCGGTCGACCGCCGCTTCGCCATCCGCGTCGGCGTGGCCACGGGGCCGGTCATCGCCGGCGACCTCGGCGCGGCCGATCGCAAGGAGCTCGCCGTCCTCGGCGACGCGGTCAGCGTGGCCGCGCGGCTCGAGGCCATGGCGGCGCCCGGCTCGATCTACGTCGGGCGGGAGACCGCCGAGCGCGCGGGCGAGGCCTTCTCCTTCCTGGAGCTGGGCCGGCGCGTCGTCCGGGGCCGCGAGGCGCCCGTGGACGTGTTCCAGGTCGAGGCCCCCCGCGGGACACCGTGACGGCCCGGCGCGGGAGCCTTGCCCCCTGGTCCCGTTTGCCGTAGACCCGGAGTCCGGAGGTCGTGGAGTCGGATGCAGCTCACGGTGCGCGACGCAGCCCGCCTTCTCGGGGTGACCGAGCAGGTCCTGGAACGCTGGGTCCGGCGTGGCGAGCTCCCGGCGCAGCTCGTCGACGATCGCTACCGGTTCAACCGCATCGAGCTGCTCGAGTGGGCCGCGCAGCGCAAGATGCCGGTATCCGCGGAGATCCTGGAGGAGCCCGGCCTCGCATCGCGCACCCTGCCCTCGCTCGCCCAGGCGGTGCGGGCGGGGGGGATCCACCGCGGCCTCGGACGGGGAGGCAAGGAGGCGCTCCTCCGGGAGATGGTGGATCGCCTGCCCGGCCCCCCCGGCCTCGACCGGGAGTTCCTGTTCCAGATGGTCCTCGCCCGGGAGCACCTCGGGTCGACCTCGCTCGGCAACGGCGTGGCCATCCCCCACCCCCGCGAGCCCATCGTGCTGCGCGTCGACCAGCCGGCCGTGGCCGTCTACCTGCCGGACGCCCCGGTGCCCTTCGGCGACGGCCAGACGGTCCACACCCTCTGTCTCGTGGTCTGCCCGTCCACCCGCGCCCACCTGCACGTGCTCGCCGCGCTCGCCGCCGTGCTCCGCGACCCGGATGTCGCCGCGCTCCTCGCCGCCCGCGCCCCCGACGACGCCCTCCTGGCCGGCAT
>JBAVCR010000075.1:0-11011 GCA_049586815.1 Anaeromyxobacteraceae bacterium | reverse complement strand
CGGTACGGGATGGTGGCCGCGCCTGTCGGCGGCGTCCGGCAGTGTAGTCCACCGCGCGTGCCATGCGGGCGCAATCCTCCGTCACCCCCCGGGAGGACGTTGCCGCGCAGCGTCAGGGCGCATAGGGATGCGCGTCGCGTCCGCCCTTCCGGCGGCCCCTCGAACGGAGAAGCCATGAAGAGCCTCCTCGCCGCACTCGCCCTCGCGCCCGCCCTGGCCCTCGCCCAGGGGACCCCCGCCGCCAAGCCGTCCGGCGACCAGTCGGCCACCCTGCAGTCGATCGAGAAGGACCTGCTCGCCGCCCGCGCCGACATCATCTCGAAGAACCTGGAGCTGACCGCCGACCAGGCCGCGAAGTTCTGGCCGGTCTACGAGAAGTACCAGGCCGACCTGAAGGCCATCCTCGAGACCCAGCTCAAGACCGTGCAGAAGTACGCCGAGAACTACGCGACGCTCACCGACGCGCAGGCCATCGAGCTCGCGAACGCCACCATCGGCCGGGACGCCGACATGGCCGCCCTGCGGAAGAAGTGGCTCCCCGAGTTCCAGAAGGTCCTGCCCGGGAAGACGGCCGCCCGCTTCATGCAGATCGACCGCCGCCTCTCGCTGCTCGCGCAGCTCGAGCTGGCGTCGAAGATCCCGCTCGTCCGCTAGCGCTCCCTCGCGACCGCCGCGAGGACCCGCTCCAGGTCGGCGGTCAGGTAGGGCTTCGCGAGGACTCCCGCGAACCCGAACCTGCGGGGCTCCGCCATCACTGCGGCGTCGAAGTAGCCGCTGCACGCGATGGCGGTGACCCCCGGGTCGATCTCCCTCAGGCTTTCGAGCGCCTCGGCGCCGCCCATGCCGCCGGTGACCGTGAGGTCGAGCATCACCACGTCGTAGGGATTCCCCTCCTGCCAGGCCCGGCGGAACTTCTCGATGGCCTCCGCGCCGTCGACGGCGGGGTCCGCCGCGATGCCGAGCTTGCGGAAGTGCTTCAGCCCGACCTTGAGGACGAGCGGATCGTCGTCCATGACGAGGACCCGCAGGCCGCCCGGGGCGCGGGGCTCCGGCGGCACGGGCGCCTGCTCCTCCGGCGGCGACGCGGCTGCGGGGAGGAGCACCGTGACGGTCGTGCCCTCCCCCTCGCGCGAGGTGATGCCGACGTGGCCGCCGTGGCGCCGCACGATGGAGTAGGAGCTGGCCAGGCCGAGCCCGGTCCCGGTCGGACGGGTGGTGAAGAAGGGGTCGAACACCCGGGGCAGGACGTCGGCCGGGATGCCGTGGCCGTGGTCCTCGATCGCGATCTCGACGTAGGATCCGGCGGCGAGCTCGGGGACCTCCCCCCGGGACACCGCGCGGCGGCGGGCCCGGACGACGACCTCGCCCGGGCCGGGGGTGGCCTGGCGGGCGTTCACGAGCAGGTTGCCGAGGAGCTGGCTCATCTGTCCCTCGTCGGCCTCGATGGCGGGCAGGTCGGGCTGGAGCTCGAAGCGGGCGCGCAGCGCCGAGCCTCCCAGCGCGAGCGTGGCCGCCTCCTCGAGGAGCCGGGGCACGGCGAGCGCCTTCCGCGACGGGGCTCCGCCGGTGGCGAAGGTGAGGAGCTGGCGGGTGAGGTCGCGGGTCCGGGAGAGCGCGGAGAGGGCCACGTCGAGCTCGCGGGCCGCCGGCGAGCCGGTGGGGAGCATCCCCCGCGCCTCCTCGACCTGGCCGAAGACGCCGGTGAGCAGGTTGTTGAAGTCGTGGGCGATGCCGCCGGCGACGAGCCCCAGCGACTCGAGCCGCTGGGCCTTGCGGAGCTCCTCGGCGGTGCGCTCCCGCTCGGAGACGTCGATGAGGGTCATGAGCGTCGCGGGCCGGCCCCCGTGCTGGATGGTGCGCACGAGCCGCTCCACGTTCCGGATCGCGCCGTCCCTGCGGACGATCCGGTAGGAGAGGAAGGGCGCCATGCCGTCGGGGTCGGTGAGCTGCTGCTTCCTGTCCTCCTCGACCCGTTGCCGGTCGTCGGGGTGCACGAGAGCCTGGATGGCCTCCGTGCCGGTCGGGGGGATGCTGCCCGGCGGGAGCCCGAAGATCTCGAGCGCGGCGGGGTTCCAGTAGACGAGCCGGTCTTCCTGCAGGATGAGGATGCCCGCCGCCGCGCGCTCGGCGATCTCGCGGAACCTGGCCTCGGCCTCGTGCCGGGCGGTGACGTCGTCGGCGACGCCGATGAGGTTCCGCGACCCGGCCTGCGCGTGACCCTCCGGGGAGAAGGTGACCGCGGCCCAGAAGGTGGTCCCGTCCCGGCGGAGGCCGCGCCGCTCCACGGTCGCCGAGGCCGTCTCCCCGGAGCGGGCCTTCCGGGCCGCCTCGGCGTCGATCGCCACGTCGTCGGGATGGACGACCCGTTGCCGCTTCATCCCGGCGAGCTCGGCCGCACCGTAGCCCGTGATCTGGCAGTAGCGGTCGTTCACCTGGAGGAAGCGGTCCTCCCCGTCCACGATGAAGATGCCCACCGGGGCGCGCTCGAAGGTGGCGCGGTGGCGCGCCTCGCTCTCGCGGAGCGAACGGGCGGTGTCGCCCTCCCGCCGGCGGGAGCGCGTGGTCGCCACCAGCGCCACCGAGAGCCCGGTGAGGAGGAGCGCGATGAGGGTCATCACGCCGAACTCGAGGGCGAGCGAGCGGGCGCCGGCCGCCTTCCGGAAGTCGGGACCGGCGGTGAAACGCAGGGTCCAGGAGTGCTGGTTCACCGGCAGCCGGAGGAGGTACTCGAACTCGGCCGGTGCGCCGCGCCCGGGGTCGCTGTCGTAGAGAAGTTCCTCGGTTCCGGTCCCCTCGCCGTCGTAGATCCGGACCCGGAAGGGAAGCGGCTCCCGCTCCAGGATCCCGCGCATGGCGTCGTTCATGCGCATGGGGGAGTAGGCCCATCCCCGGAGCGCCCGGCGCCTTCCCTCGACCGTGGGCGGCGTCACCCCGTCCACGTAGACGGGCTCGTAGATGAGGTAGCCCGCCTGCACGTCCTCCTCGGTCTCCTGCACGAGCCTCACCTTCCCGCTCGTGGCCACCTCGCCCCGGTCCCGGGCGCTCTCCATGGCGGCCCGGCGCACCGGCTCGGAGTACATGTCGTAGCCGAAGGCGCGCAGGTTCCTCCCCGAGAAGGGCTCCAGGTAGACGATGCTCGTGTAGGGGTCGCGCGTCCCCGCCGGGCGCACCTCGTAGGCCGGGAACCCCTCCGCCCGGACGCGAGCGACGTGGGCCTCGAGTGCCTCGGGCCGGATGACCTGCGCGTACCCCACGCCCTGGATCCCGCGGTAGGCGGACCCCAGGTTGAGCTCGGCCACGTAGACGCGGAACTCGTCGCGCGTCACCTCCCGCGACGCGGCGAAGAGCCCGGCCACGCCGCGGAGGATCTCGTCGTAAGCGTCGAGCCGCTCGGAGATCTTGGTGGCCACGCGGCGGCCGCCGGCCTCGAAGCGTTCCCGGACGAGCCGGGTCTGGTCCGCCTCCAGCGCCTGCCACCAGTGGAGGAGGAGCGCCGAGGAGACGGCGAAGACGAGCACCGGCAGGAAGCCGATGACGCGGTCTGCGCGGGTCCTCGGGCGCGGCACGTCCATCCGACCCCCCGGTGCTGCGGCGGACGACGGACCCATCGTGTCACGCCCCCGGGGAGGCGGAGCGGCCTAGGTGGGTACTTCCTCGGTCTCCGGGCGGGTCGCCGCGGGGCGCATGCGCATGAGCTCCCCGTACTTGAGCCGCTCCTCGAGCCGGCAGGACCAGACGAGCTCCCCCTCGTGGACGGTCATGTCCGGGCAGGAGTCGCACATCGACTGGCGCCCGTCGGGGAGGACGTCGACCGGCTGGATGATCATCACCGACTGGAGGTGGAGGGGGCGCGCGACCCGGAAGGGGTTCCGGGCCACCGCCCGGGCCCAGGCCGCCGCGGCGCCGCGCAACCCCGGGTCGACGGCGCCGAGGGCCAGCATGCTCCGGGCGCTCGCGTGCACCTTCGGTGGAACGTACCCGAGGTAACGCCCCTTCACGAGGTGGTTCCAGACCTGGGAGAGCTCGACGAACCTCGGCCCGGCGCTCCCGTAGAACCGGTCGCGGTCGCCCACGAGCAGCGTCATGAGCCACTTGAAGGAGTCGGGCTTCTCGGTGCCGTTCAGGTACGCGGCCGGCTGGAACTCGGGGAAGCGGCGGCGCAGGACGTCCACGATCTCCTGGGCGTCGATGTCGGTGCGCTGCGGGCCGGCCTTGCTGTAGGTGAGGTGCCCGACCTCGACCCGCCTCTCGCCGGCGAAGTACTCGAAGCGCTCCCGCAGGGCGGCGCGGAAGGCGATGAAGACCACCACGTGCACCTTGTCGGCGTGGCGGCGGGCCCACTCCAGGATGTCGGGGGCGAAGGGCAGCGTCTTCTCGTAGACCGTGGAGTTGAAGGCGCAGGAGATGCCCCCCACCTCGGCCACCTTGCTCGCGTACTCGAGGCGGAGCGCGTTCAGCTCGAGCTCGTTCGCGCCCTTCCAGCCCGGGCGGGTCTGCAGGCTGTCGACGTGGAAGGTGAAGCCGGCCAGGCCGGCCGCCTTGAGCGCGCGGAGCAGCGCCGGGGTGAGGCCGTGCCCGTTGGTGTTCACCACGGGCTTCAGCCCCCGGGCGGCGATCATCCGCACCACCTCGGCGATGTCCGGGTGGACGAGCGGGTCGCCGCCCGCCACCGACATGGCGTCGGTCTGGCGGTAGCGCTCGAAGACGTCGAGGTCGGCGCCCACCTGCGCGAGCGACTTGTGGCTGCCCTTCGCGTTCGCGGAGTAGCACCCGTCGCAGTAGATGTTGCACTCCTTGGTGGGCTCGAGCCAGGAGATGACGTTGTCGGTGACGCTCCAGGGAAGGCGGTAGAGCTTGCGGTGGTCGAGCTTGTTCACGCTGGGTGTCCCTCCTGGCCCGGGCGGGCCGCGAGGTCGCGGAATCTACCCGGCCCCCCCGGGCTGTCAACGTCGATTTACCAATAGTCACCCGGATCGGTCGACGATGCCGGGCGCGGGCCGCCGGGTCGCGGCGCGCTACGGCGCGATGACGAGCGAGAGGGTGAGGTCGCCCTGCACGATGGGGACGCCCGCATTCACCACGAGTGCAGCGCCGCCCGGGCCGGAGAGGAAGGCCCCCGAGGAGAACCAGACCGGGATGAGGAAGCGCGCCTCGGCGCGGAGCCCGAAGGTCTCGGAGATCCACCAGCGCGCCCCGAGCCCCAGGAAGAAGGCGAAGGTGAAGGTGTCGGCGGGCTGGAGCGCACGCGGGTCGGCGCTGTCGAAGGTGGAGGGATGGAACCAGGCCACCCCCAGGCCTCCGGAGAGATGGGGCTCGACCACCCCGGTCCCCAGCGAGGCGGTCCCTCCGACCTGCAGGTACTGGGTGGTGACCGGGAAGGCCGGGGAGGAGGGCACGGTCAGGTCGGTGGAGACGAACCGCGCCTGGGGGCGGGCGTAGAGGTACAGGATCTCCAGCGTGGACCTGCCGTCGAGCGGGAAGCCGAGCGTGGCGCCCACGTCCCAGGTCGGGTCGAGGTACACCGGGCCGCTCGAGGTGGCGACGCGCGTGCTCCAGAAGAGGCCGGCGAAGGGCGAGAGCTCGATCGCGTGCGCCGAGGGCTCGGCCTGCTGCCGCGTGTATGACTGCCCGTGCGCCGGGGCGGCGGCGAGCGCGAGCAGGCCGAGGAACACCATCCGTGACACCCGTGAACCCATGCGGGACCCTCCAGCGTCGGAGCGTAGCGGGCCCGGGGGAGGAAGTGTAGAGTCGCGGCCGTGCATTGCCCGGTCTGCGGCTCGGAGCGCGTGCGCCCATCGCGTCCCCGGGGCCGAGGGGAAGCCGGGCTGCGATCCCTCACCGGCACCCGTTACCACGAGTGCAAGGAGTGCGGCTTCCGCCTGCGCCTGCCGCGCGGGGACCGCGAAGCCGCCCGGCCCGGCGTGGACTGGGGGTTCTGGGCCGCCACCGCCCTGATCGGGGCCGGGTTCGCGTACGTCTACCTGCGCGTGGGTTGAGGATCTCCCAGGGTCCTCCCCGCTCCACCCGTCTTGGGACGTTCCGCGCCGCCCGTCCCGTGGCCACACTGCCCCCGCGATCCCACGTCGCGTCGCACCTCGCACCGGAACCCTCTCCGTGATGAGCCTCGCCCATCTCGCCGTCTTCTGGACCGCGGGCCTTCTCACCGGGACCCTGCTCGGCTTCTTGCTGGGCGGGGAGGAGCCGAGGCCGGCGCCGCAGCGGAACCGGACCGCACCCCGGCCCGTCGACCGCCCGGCCCCGTGACCGCTCCCGCCGCTTCCGGGGAGGTCCGGGTCCGGGCCATGGTCCGGCCCGGGCTCGACCTCGTCCAGCACGAGTCTCGAGGCTAGCGCAACATCCCGAGCAGGCCGGCCACCACGCCCTTCCTCTCCTCCGGCTGGACCACCCGGTCGATCTCGTCCTGGTCGAGGAAGAGCCCGCCACAGGAGGAGCAGGTGTCGGCCGTCACGCCGCGGAAGGCCACCTCCCGCATCGGGAGCCCGCACTTCGGGCACTGCATGTGGTGGAGCCGGCGCAGTCGCTCCCGCTCCGACGTCGCCTCCTCCTGGCGGACGGCGGCGGCGAGGCGGCGCCGCTTCTCGGCGTCCTCGCGGGCGAAGAACTCCTCCTCGGCGCTCGGGGTGCGGGGATTCCGGATGTCGGTCATGGTCGTCTCCTTTCCTCGGGTGGGGTTCAGCCGTGCTGGGGGCGGCGGGCCGGCGGCGCGCCGCGCACGAGGGCGTGTCCGCGGGTCTCGAGCGCGAGCGCGCGCAGCCTGCGGATGCGCTCCTCGGCGGGCGGGTGCGTCGAGAAGAGCCGGGTCAGGCCGCCCGGGCCGCCGAAGGGGTTCACGATGTGGAGGCTGGCCGTGGCCGGCTCCACCTGGGCGGGCACCGCCTCGGCGTCGCGGTGCAGCTTCTCGAGGGCGCTGGCGAGCGCCAGGGGGTCCCCGGAGATGCGCGCGCCGGTCTCGTCGGCCAGGTACTCGCGCGACCGTGAGATGCCGAGCTGGACGAGCATGGCGCCGAACGGGGCGGCGAGGGCGAAGAGCAGCCCGCCATTCCCGCCGCCTTCCTCGCCGTCGCGGCCCCCGGTGAGCCCGGAGAAGGCGAGCAGGTTTCCGACGTGGGAGATGGCCGTGGCGAGCCCCGCCGCCACCGTGGCGACGAGCACGTCTCGGTTCTGCACGTGGGCGAGCTCGTGGGCCAGCACGCCGCGCACCTCGCGCGGGGTGAGGATCTCGAGCAGGCCACGGGTCACCGCCACCGCGGCCCGGTCCGGGCTCCGTCCGGTGGCGAAGGCGTTGGCGTGGGGGGCGTCGACCAGGTAGACGCGCGGCTTCGGCATCCCGGCCCGGGTGGAGAGCTCCTCCACCATGCGGTGCAGCTCGACCGCCTCCTCCCGGCCGACCTCGCGGGCCCCCGACATGCGGAGCACGAGCCGGTCGGAGAAGAACCAGGCGAACAGGTTCACGCCGAGCGAGAGGGCGAGCGCGCCCCAGGCCCACTGCGGGCCGATGGCGGCGCCGGCGGCGACGAGCAGCGCGGAGAGCGCGCCGAGGAGAAGGATGGTCTTCAGCTGGTTCATCTGCTTCCTCCGTGGCCGGCGACGGTGTGCCGGCAGGGAAGAAGCTAAGCGCGGGACGCGCTTCGACCATGACGTAATGTCGAAGCGACAATGAGGCCTGGTCTATGTATGCCCGCCGCGCTCCCGGGCGGCGCGGGCCGCCTCGGCGATGGCCACCGCGGCGGGGTGGCGCAGGCGGCGCTCCACGGTGAGCGCGTGGACGCGCTCGCGCACGTCGTCGGCGCGCCCCAGGGGCGTGACGCCGTACTGTGCGCAGACCTCCTTCTCGATGAGCGCCGGCACGGCGAAGACCCCCATGCCGCGGGCCCCGAAGGCCTTGAGGAGCGCCCCGTCGTCGAACTCGCCCGCGATGGCGGGGCGCACCTCCCGGGACTCGAACCAGGCGTCGAGCGACTGGCGGAGCGAGGTCCCGGGAGCGGGGAGCAGCACGGGTGCCCCGGCGAGCGAGCCCGGGAAGCCCTTGCGGAGGTGGGCGAGCCGCGGCGCCGCCAGGACGGTCACCCCGCACTCCACGAGCAGGTGGGAGAAGGCCTTCACCCGCACGGCCTCGGGCGCCGGGGCGTCGGAGAGCACCACGTCGAGCTCGTGCAGGGCGAGGGCTCCGAGCAGCGCCGGGAGCGGCCCCTCCCGGCAGACGAGGCGCAGGTCCTTCACCCGGTCCACCGCCGGCTGCAGCATCCGCTCGGCGACGAGCTTGGGGATGGCGTCCACCACCCCGACCGCGAAGGGAACGCGGTCCCGGGTGGGCACGCCCCGGAGCGCCTGCTGCAGCTCCCGGCCGGTGCGGAAGATGTCGTCGGCGTAGCGGAGCACCGTGCGCCCCACGTCGGTGAGGACGAGGCCGCGCCCGCGCCGCTCGAGGAGCGGGTGGCCGAGCGAGGCCTCGAGCGTCTTCAGCTGGTTCGAGATGGTGGGCTGGGAGAGCCGGAGCTCCTCGCTCGCCCGGGCGATGCTGCCGGTGCGGGCCACCACCCAGAAGTAGTGGAGGTGGTGGTAGTTGAGCCATTCCATCCATCCATCATACCTCAGTGTCGCGTAGAAACTTTGTCATGGTGAGCGAAAGGCCCGACCGCTAAGAGGTCGCCTGCGGCGATCCCGCCGCGAGGAGAGCGACGAGGCGATGGAACACACGATGCTCGAGTGGTCGGCCTTCCTGGCCTTCGTGCTGGCGATGCTGGCGCTCGACCTGGGGGTCTTCAACCGCAAGGACCACGTGATCGGCCCGAAGGAGGCGCTCGGCTGGTCCGCCCTCTGGGTGACCCTGGCGCTCTGCTTCGGCGGGTGGGTCTGGTGGAGCTACGGCAGCGAGATCGGCCTGCAGTACCTGACCGGGTACGTGATCGAGAAGTCGCTCTCGGTCGACAACATCTTCGTCTTCGTCGTCATCTTCGGCGCGCTCGGGATCCCGCCCATCTACCAGCACCGCGTGCTCTTCTGGGGCATCCTCTCGGCGCTCGTCATGCGCGGCGCGATGATCGCGGCCGGCGCCGCCCTGCTGTCGCGCTTCCACTGGATCATCTACGTCTTCGGCGCCTTCCTCGTGCTCACCGGCGTGAAGCTGCTCCTCGCCCGCGGGGCGGCCACCCACCCCGAGAACAGCGCGGCCTTCCGCTTCCTCCGGAAGGTGGTCCCGGCGAGCCCCGTGCTCGACGGCAACCACTTCTTCACGAAGGTCGACGGCCGCTGGCTCGCCACCCCGCTCTTCTTCGCGCTCGCCCTCATCGAGGTGACCGACGTCATCTTCGCCGTCGACTCGATCCCCGCCATCTTCGCGGTGACGAGCGACCCCTTCATCGTCTTCACCTCCAACGTCTTCGCCATCCTGGGGCTCCGCTCCCTCTACTTCCTGCTGGCGAGCTTCGTGGAGAAGTTCACCTACCTGAAGCCCTCGCTGGCCTTCGTGCTCATGTTCGTCGGAGCGAAGATGGCGCTCGTCGACGTCTTCAAGATCCACGCGTCGGTCTCCTTGGCGGTGGTCCTCGCCATCCTGACGGTCGGCGTCGTCGCCTCCATCCTGAAGAACCGACGGGTCGCTGCCGCCGAGGCCGCGGCCGGGGCCGCCGCGTCGGCCAAGGCGCCACTCGTCCGCAAGGAGGCCGCGTGATGCTCGCCCGCGACGTCCCCTGGGCGCGCCGGCTGCGGGAGCGGTTCCTGGAGCGGTTCCCCTGGGCCCGCGGCAGGAATTCCGACCCTTCCCGCCCCGGTCAGTGACGACGCCCGCCGAACCGCTCTCCGGCCGTCACCGGCACGGGCAGCACGTTCTCCGGGCGCGGCAGCGGGCAGGTGGCGAACGGCGTGAACGCGCAGGGCGGGTTGAAGGCGCGGTTGAAGTCGAGCACCACCCGCCCGTCCCGCGGGGCGTCCGCCGAGAGGAAACGCCCCGCGCCGTAGGTCTCCTTCCCCGCGGTGGCGTCGCGGAAGACGAAGGCGAGCCGGTCGCCGTCGGCGGTGGGCGCGAGGGCGAGCTCCCGGCCGGCGACGGCGAAGACGACGCGCCCCGGGATCTCCTTCTCCGCGTCGGTCCCGACCACGTCCTGCACCACCACCCGGCGCGGGGGGTCGAAGGGTTCCCAGCGCCCCTCCACGATCCAGGCCGGCTCGAAGGGAAAGGTCTCGATCCCCGGGAAGTCGCGGCGTCCCGGGGCCGCGGCGTCCCAGGTCCGGAGCGCCCGGCGGCCGCCCCGCGCCAGCACCTGCAGGAACCGGCCCGGTCCGGCCGACACGAGGTCGGGGTCCCTCTCCGCGTCGGAGGCGAGCACGCGCCGCTCCACGGGTTCGCCCCGCAGCACGTAGCCGTCGCCCGCCCCGGCAGCGAGCTCCACCCGACCGTCGCGGAGCGTGAAGATCCCGGGAAGCCCGGGGACGTGGTTCTCGCCCGGCTCGAGCCAGTGGAGCCCCGTCACCGCGAGCCAGCCCCGCTCCGCGCGCAGGCGGACGAGGCGCTCCACCTTCCAGGCCTCCCACTCCGCGCGCGCGATCCCGGCGTCCACGGCCGGAGTCTATCAAGGTGGCGGGCGCCGTCAGGCCGGGGCGCCCGACTCGCCGCCCATGCGCGTCCAGCGCACGAGGAGCGTGGCCGACTTCACCCGGGCGAGCCGGTTGCCTGCCTCGCTCACCGGCAGGAGCTCCATGCCGTCGGGGGCGCCCTCGCCGAGCCCGACCACCGACAGCGTCACCTGCTCGCCGTCGATGGCGCGGATCTCCCCGATGAGCAGCCTCTCCTGTCCGCGCAGGCTCCACACGGACCCCAGCCAGGACGATGTCGACACGTGGACTCCCTCTCGGGCGGAACCTATCGCGTCGGCGCGCGACGATGCATCCCACGACCCCGGGTCCTCGTCGGGGGCGTACCCGGAGTGACGCAGATCAACCCGGGACGGCGACGGCCGCGGCGCCGCGGGGCGACGCGCCGGCGGGCCTCGAC
>JBAVCR010000074.1:0-4972 GCA_049586815.1 Anaeromyxobacteraceae bacterium | reverse complement strand
CGCTGCCGGGTGAGCTTCAGGTCGGCCTGGGAGAGCCGGAGCTCGGCCTGGCGGAGGGCCTCGTCGGTGACCTTGGCCGAGACCACCTCGACCTGCTCGAGGCGGGCGGTCGCCTGGGCCACCGCGGAGCGGGCCTGGGAGAGGCTGGCCCGCGCCTCCGCGTCCTCGAGCTGCACGAGCAGGTCGCCGGCCTTCACCCGGTCGCCCTTCTCGACGGCCACGCGGGTGACCCGGCCGACGACCACGCTTCCGATCTGGATCCGGGCCGGCGCGAGCACCCGGCCGCTCGCCACCACCCGTTGCAGGAGCTCGCCCCGCTCCGTCACCCGGACGGGAACCCGGGGCCCGAGGAGGGCGCGGCCCCCCAGGAACAGGGCCACGGCCGCCGCCACGGCCCCGAGGATCCAGATCCGGCGACGGACGGTGGGGATGGCCATGAGCCGTCGATTATACGGGTGGTCCGATCGCTCCCGGGGCGGGAAATCGGGCCCGGAAGGCCCGCCTTTCTCCCTGCCGGGGCGGGCCGGCCCCGCTACACTCACCCGACTTTCCAACCGAGGGGCGCATGGACGAGAAAATGTGGGCGCTGGTGTACGACCGGAAGAAGGACCCGTGGGCCACCACGAAGGGGCTCCGGAAGGAGCAGGTTCCCCGCCCGGTCCTCGACGTCGGGCGCGACCACCGCGACGCCTCCATGGTGATCGTGAAGCCCCGCTACGCCGGGTTCTGCGGCTCCGACCGCGGCATCTGGTTCCGGCGGGCCTTCGGCGACATGATCCAGTCGACGCTCGCCGCCGAGGGCAAGGACGCCCGGGTCATCGGCCACGAGCTGCTCGGCGAGGTGGTCGAGGCCGGCCCGGAGGCGACCCGCGACTTCGGGCTCCGCCCCGGCGACGTGGTCTCCACCGAGAGCCACATCATCTGCAACACCTGCTACCAGTGCCGCATCGGCGACAACCACGTCTGCGCCACCGACCGGATCATCGGCATCAGCGTGGACGGGTGCTTCGCCGAGTACGTGAAGCTCCCGGCCCAGGCGCTCTGGCCCACCGACGTCGCCAAGATCCGGCCGGAGGTGGCGGCGCTCCAGGAGCCCTTCGGCAACGCGGTGCACGCCTGCACCAAGGTAAACCTGCGCGGCAAGTCGGTGGCCATCATCGGGTGCGGCACCATCGGCCTCTTCGCCATCGCGGTGGCCCGGGCGCTCGGCGCCCGCCAGGTCATCGGCGTCGAGCCCATGCGCACCCACATCGAGATGGCGAAGAAGCTCGGCGCCGACGCCGTGGTCGAGCCCACCAAGACCACCGAGACCTCCTACGTGCACGACGAGGGGATCACGAAGGCCATCCACGCCCTCACCGACGGCGTGGGCGTGGACGTGGCGCTCGAGATGTCCGGCTCCAACGCCGCCCTCAACACCGCCATCTCGGTGGTGCGCCGGGGCGGGCACGTCATCCTCTTCGGCCTGAAGAGCGGCGAGGCGGTCATCGAGAGCCTGGAGCGGGTCATCGTGGACGGCATCAGCCTGCACGCGGTGGTGGGGCGCCGCATCTTCGAGACCTGGCACATCACCCGGAACCTGCTCGAGTCGACCTCGCCCAACATCCAGGAGCAGGTCTGGAAGGTCATCCTCCAGGGGGGCGCGGACACCATCGTCCCGTTCTCCACCTGGGAGCCGACCTCCTTCGAGGAGAAGATCAAGTCCCACCCCAAGGTGCTCATCCGGTTCTAGGAGGCCTCCGTGTTCGAGAACGCCCGCGACGTCCTCTCCCGCGCGCTGGAGGAGATCCGCGCGGCCGGGACCTGGAAGGAGGAGCGGATCATCGCCTCGCCGCAGGGGGCGGAGATCCGGGTGGCCGGCCGCACGGTGCTCAACTTCTGCGCCAACAACTACCTCGGGCTCTCCGACCACCCGGCGCTGCTCGCCGCGGCGCGGGCGGCGCTCGACGAGCGCGGGTACGGCCTCTCGTCCGTCCGCTTCATCTGCGGGACCCAGGACCTGCACCGGGAGCTGGAGCGGCGGCTGGCCGCCTTCTTCGGCTTCGACGACGCCATCCTCTTCTCCTCCTGCTTCGACGCGAACGGCGGGGTCTTCGAGGGCCTCCTCGGCGAGCAGGACGCCATCGTCTCCGACGCGCTCAACCACGCCTCCATCATCGACGGCATCCGTCTCGCCAAGGCCCGCCGGTTCCGGTACGCGCACGGCGACCTCGCCGACCTCGAGGCCCGCCTCGCCGAGGCCGCCGACGCGCGGCTGCGCCTCGTGGTCACCGACGGCGTCTTCTCCATGGACGGCGACCTGGCCCGGCTCGACGAGATCTGCGCCATCGCCGAGCGCCACCGGGCCATGGTGCTCGTCGACGACTCGCACGCCTCCGGGTTCGTGGGGCGCACCGGGCGGGGCACGCCGGAGCACTTCGGGGTGCAGGGACGGGTCGACGTGCTCACCTCCACGCTCGGCAAGGCGCTGGGCGGGGCGGCCGGCGGGTTCGTGGCCGGCCCGCGCGAGGTGGTCGACCTGCTCCGGCAGCGGGCCCGCCCCTACCTGTTCTCGAACACGCTCGCCCCGCCCATCGTGGGCGCGAGCCTGGCGGCGCTCTCCCTCCTCGAGGGCTCGACCGAGCTGCGCGACCGGCTCATGGCGAACGCACGGCGGTTCCGCGACGGCGTCGCCGCGGCCGGGTTCCAGCTGAAGCCCGGCTTCCACCCCATCGTGCCCATCATGCTCGGCGAGGCCCGCCTGGCGGTCGACTTCGCCCGGGACCTCCTCGAGGAGGGCATCTACGTCATTGGGTTCAGCTTCCCGGTGGTCCCGCGCGGCGAGGCCCGCATCCGGGTCCAGCTCTCGGCGGCGCACACGCCCGAGATGGTCGACCGGGCCGTGGAGGCCTTCGTGAAGGTGGGACGCCGGCGGGGCGTGGTCGGGGCGTGAGCTAGAACACGAACTGCAGGCCGACGCTCCAGGCCCAGTAGCTCGGCGAGAGCTGCCAGCTGTTCTTCGACCCGAAATCGTTCACGCTGCCCTTGCTGAAGTCGAAGATGAGGAGCGTGCGGTTGATGCCGGTGTCGTAGTCCATCTGGCGCGCCAGGCTGGGGTCGAAGAAGTCGAGCACGAGGGCGATCCCGAGCGTGCCCACCCAGCCGAACGTGGCCCCCGAGCCGCGGTAGGTCACGCCGGTGGTGGGGTTCGTGTAGGAGGAGACCCCGCCCTGCCCGCTCGTGCTCCAGATGTAGTCGACGACGGCGAAGCGCGCGTAGGGCTCGAAGGGGACGCCGAACCGCTCGTAGAACCACTCCCAGCGGTAGGCCACCTGGGCCTGCACCGGGATGACCATGAGGCTCGTGGAGCCGCCGCGGAGGAGCGACCCGTCGGCCGCCTGGTACCACCCGGTTCCCCAGACCTGCCAGTAGCCGGCGCCGCCGCCGACGTCGAGGGTGCCGAACTCGGTGATCCAGGCCGACATGTTGAACTGGCCCTGGACCATGAGGGGCCGGCTCGTGCCGAAGATGGTCGCGTACGGGGGGTAGAGGGCGTTCGCGAACTCGGAGTCGATGTTGGGAGCGAAGGGCGACACCGTGACCTGGAAGGAGCCCCAGCGCGGCGAGGACTTCGACGTGATGGTCGGGCTCTGCGCGGCGGCCGGGAGGGCCACGGACAGCGCGAGGGCGAGGAGGAGCTTCTTCACGGGCGCCTCCGGCGAACCGCGAGGAAGCCGAGCAAGGCGAGCGCCGGGGCGAGGGCGCCGGCGCCGCCGGTCCCGCAACCGCCGGTCTCCTGTCCGCCGTCGGACTTGTAGACCTCCCAGAAGTTGAGGAAGGGCAAGGGCGTCGTGGCGTCGCTCGGGCCGACCGGGTCGGAGACCGGTCCCTCGTTGCCGGCGGAGCTGAACCCCTTCGCGGTGATCGTGTAGGCGGTGCCGTTCGTCAGGTTGCCGCAGACGATGTTCCCGGCGTTGCCCGGGCCGCCGGTCGACGCCGTGCCGCCCCCCGCGGGCGTGCAGGTCACCGTGTAGGTCACGCTCCGGGTCGCCGTCTCGGTCGCCGTGATGGTTCCCGCGGACACCGAGACGCCGAGCTGGCCGTCACCCCGGCTCACGTTGCCGATGACGGGCCTGGGCGGGACGGCCATCTGGAAGACGAAGGTGCCGAGCCCTGCCAGCTGCCAGGTGGTCGTGGAGCCGGCCGGGAGGTAGTAGACGCAGAGGTTCACGGTGACGTCGTTCGCCTGGGTGCAGGTCGACACCCCGGCGGTGGTGGCCATGGTGTTCACCGGGACCGAGGTGACCTGCTGCGTGGCGCCGGTGGCGATCACGTCCGAGAACACGCCGGCGGGCAGCCCACCGCTCGTGGTGCACCCGGTCGTCGTGCTCGCGGTGCTGAGCCGCCACCTGTCGCCGTTCGCGACCACCGGGGTGACCGACGAGACGATGGACCAGGTGGTGAGGGCCGTCGTGGAGGCGCACTCCGACCGGTTCGCCTGGCCCGACGCCGGAATCGGGGTCGTGGTGGTGACCTGCGCGGTCACCGTCCCGGAGGTGGCCTGGCCCAGGGCGAATCCGGGGAGAAGCACGAGGAGGAGCGTCGCTCTGCGGAGCATGGGACGCGATTGTGCAAGGCCAGGGCCAGCCATGCAAGCTCCCGTCGTGGCTCGGGGACGCGCCCCGGCGGGCGAGCGCCGGACTTTTTGGCAATCGGCAGTGCGGGCGCCGCTCCCCGCTGCCAATTTGGCAACCCGGGCGCCGACCCCGGCGACGCTCCGGCGTGCCCCCTTCCAGGGGCCCTCCGGGCGCCCTAGTGACGCTGCCGGCGGGCCCAGGCCTCGGCGATGCGCACGGCGTTGCCGGCCGCCCCGCGGCGCAGGTTGTCGGCGACCACGAAGAGGTCGAGGCCGTTCTCCTGCGACGGGTCGTCGCGCACGCGCCCCACCAGCACCGCGTCGTCGTTCACCGCCAGCATGGGCATGGGATAGACC
>JBAVCR010000073.1:0-5117 GCA_049586815.1 Anaeromyxobacteraceae bacterium | reverse complement strand
GACCGCCAGCTTCGCCACCTCGCCGGCGAGCGCGCGCGCGTCGGCGCCCACCAGCGCCGCGAGCCGGTCCTCGGCCCCGGCGTCGACCGACTTCCCCGTGCCGGAGAGCATCTCCCGGAGCAGGGGCCCGAGGACGGGCTTCTGCGCGTCCCAGTTGCCCTCGCTCGGCACGGCGAGGGTGATGCGGCAGCCGGCCCCGGCGAGCCGCTTCACGAGCGGCAGCCGGCCGTCCACCTTCCCGGCCGCGAGCACGAGCACGTGGCCAGGCGGGAGGCCCTTCCCGAGGAGGTCCTCGAGCGCGGAGGTGTCGTCCTTCGCGGCCTGCAGGTTCTTCTCCCCGGCATACCGCCCCGCCTCGGCGAGGAAGGCGCCGTCCTCCGGGCGCAGCCCCTCGTCGGGCTGGAGCTTCTCCTCCCACTCCTCGGGGCGCGGAGGGGAGTCGCCGGCCAGGTCGGCGGTGGACCAGCCGAGCCGGGCGGCGAGCGCCACGAGCCTCCGGGCCGCCTCCCGCTGCCGCCCCTCCCTCCACATGTCGCTCGCCTTGGCGAAGGCTCCCGCCAGGTCCTCCTTCGACTGCAGGAAGGCCGGCTCGGCGACGAGCACGACCTTGCCCCCGCCGAACAGGCCGCCGGTGCCGAGCTCGCCCGCCACCTCGCCCGGACCGGCCGCGCCGTCGACCTCCACCAGGTTCAGCGACCGCTGCGCCTCCGGCACGAGCGCCTCGGCGATGCTGCGCGCGGCGCGGAGCGACAGGAAGGGATCCCCGTCGAGCAGGTAGACCGGGGACGGACGGCCGTCCCGGATCGCGGCGAGGGCACCCTCCAGGTCGATCCCGGCCTCCTTCTTCTTCACGGGGGCCCTAGCCATGGAACCACCCGATGAACATCCGCTCCAGCGTGAGCGGCCCGCTCGCGTTGTGGCGCAGGGCGACGAGCGCCCGCCGCACCGCCTCGATCCGGCGCAGGGCCACCTCGGGTCCGAGCCGCGCCGCCTCGGCGGAGGCATCCGCCAGGTCGGCGAGCGCGAGGGGTGCCTCGTTCCCGGCAGTGGCCCGGACGAGCACGTCCCGCAGCCAGACGAGCAGGAGCTCGCACACCTCGCGCGCCCGCTCCCGCTTCGCCCCGTGCCGGCCGGCGAAGGCGACCCAGGGCCGGGCGTCGTCCTCCGGCAGCCGGGCCGCCTCCAGCACCGCCTCCCTGCGGGCGCGGATGGCGTCGTCGTCGAGGGCGAGCGCCCTCCCGAGGGATCCGCCGGCGATGGTCGTGGCCAGCCGGGCCTCCTCCGGCGAGCGTCCCGCGGCGACCAGCCGCTCGGTGACGAGATCGTCGGGGAGCGGCGCGAAGGGGAGCCGGAGGCAGCGGGAACGGACCGTGGGGAGGAGCGCGTCGGCCGAGGAGGAGACGAGCACCAGGGTGGTGTCCGGAGGCGGCTCCTCGAGCGTCTTCAGGATCGCGTTCTGGGCCTGGGGGTTCATCGCGTCGGCAGGGTCGAGGATGACGAAGCGGCGGCGCCCCTCGAAGCGGCGCAGCGAGAGGCGCCGGTCCACGAGCTCGCGCACCTGATCCACGACGATGTCGCGGGACGGGGTCCGTCCGCCCTTCGGCTCCCAGCGCCCCGCCCGGGCCATGTCCCGCTCCCGCTCCACGACGAGCACGTCGGGGTGGACGCCGCGGGCGATCTTGCGGCAGGAGGCGCAGGCGCCGCAGGCATCGCCGTCGGCGCGCTCGCAGTTGGCGGCCTGGGCGAGCAGGCGCGCCGTCCCGCCCTTCCCCACCCCCTCGGGGCCGGCGAACAGGTAGGCGTGGTGGAGCCCGCCGCGGCGAAGCGCCGCGCGCAGGGCTTCCACGGCCCTGTCCTGGCCGATGATCTCCGCGAAGGGCATGGGGCGCCGGGAAGATAACACGGGGCCCGCGCCGTCGCGGGGTGCTCCGCCTCGGCGTGGATCGGGCGGTTGGCGGGCGCCGTCAGGCGTCCCGGCCGGCCAGGCGCGCCACGGCCCGGGCGAGCTCCTGGGGGTCGACCGGCTTCGCCAGGAAGGCCTGGAACCCGGCGTCCATGGCCCGGTCCCTGTCCCCGGGCTGGGTGTAGGCGGTGAGCGCGGCGGCTGGGATCCGGCCGCCCCTGGCCGGGTCGAGCGACCGGACGCGCCGGATGAGGGAGATGCCGTCCTCCCCGGGCATGCCGATGTCGGAGAGGAGCACGTCCGGCGGGCTCCCCTCGATCGCCAGGAAGGCTGCGGGCGCGGAGCAGGCGGTGGAGACACGTGCGCCGGCCAGCTCGAGCAGGTGGCGCACGGCGTCGAGCGTGTCGGCGTCGTCGTCGACCACGAGCACGTGGATGTCCGAGAGCGCCGCCAGCTCGGCCACCGGGGCGCCGGACCAGGAGCCGGGCCGCTGGGGAGCCCGCGGAGGCGGGCGCGGTGCGTCGTACGGCAGCGGGAAGTCGACCTGGAATGTGGAGCCCCGGTTCCGCCCCGGGCTCGCCGCGCTCACGCTCCCCCCGTGCGCCTCCACGAGGTGCCGCACGATGGCGAGGCCGATCCCCAGCCCCCCGTGGGCCCGGGTCGGGCTCGAGTCGGCCTGCCGGAAGCGCTCGAAGACGTGCGGGAGGAAGTCGGGGTCGATGCCGGCCCCGTCGTCCTCGACCTCCAGCCGGACGGAGTCGGGGAGCCGTCGCAGGCGGACCACGACGCGCCCGCCGCCCGGTGTGAACTTGATGGCGTTGGCGAGGAGGTTCCACACCACCTGCTGGAGCCGCGCCGGATCGCCGCGCACCGCCCCGGCCCCGGGCTCGAGGTGGAGCTCGAGGCGGATGCCCTTCGCGTTCGCCGCCGGCCGGACCGTCTCGGCGGCGCCCTCGACCGCGGCGGCCAGGTCGGCCTCCTGGACGTCGAGCTTGAGCCGCCCGCGCACGATCCGCGCCACGTCGAGCAGGTCGTCGACGATCTGCGCCTGCGTCGTCGCGCTCCGCTCGATGGCCTCCATGGCCCGCCCGGTGGCGGAGGCGTCGAGCCGCCCCGAGCGCAGCAGGCGGGCCCAGCCCAGCACCGCGTTGAGCGGGGTCCGGAGCTCGTGGGAGACGGTGGCGATGAACTCGTCCTTGGCCCGGCTGGCGCGCTCGGCCTCCGCGCGCGCCTCCTGCTCCCGCGCGAGCAGCGCGGCGCGCTCCGACTCGAGCCGCCGCTGCTCGGTCCGGTCGTTGAACACGATGGCCACGCCCTGCGCCTGTCGCCCCTCCGCGCGGATGGGGGCCGCCGACCCCTCGATGGGGTAGGCGCGCCCCGCGGGCGCGAGCAGTGTGACCCCCGCCCCGAGCGGCAGCGGTCCCGCCCGCGAGAGGGCGAGCGCCACCGGGTCGGGCACCGGCTGCCCCAGCTCGTCGACGACCTGGAACACCTCCCGCAGCGGGCGCCCCACCGCCTCGGCGCCTGCGCCGGTGAGCTTCTCCGCCGCCGGGTTCACGAGGGTGACCACCCCGTCCACGTCGGTGGTGATCACCGCGTCGCCGATGGAGGCGAGCGTGGTGCGGAGCCACTCGCGCTGCTTGCGCTCCGTCTCCTCGGCGCGCAGCCGGTCGGCCTCCATGTCGCTCAGGGCGAGCGCGTTCCAGTAGACGACGGCGGCGGCCACCACCACCGCGCTCACCACCACGAAGGAGGCGCCGAGAAGCGCCTCGTACTTCCCGGCCCGGAGCCCCACCACGAGGAAGAACCAGCCGAGACCCACCGGGACCACGAAGACCGCGCCGATGAGCCTCCGGGCCATGAAGCCCGCCAGCCCCGGCCCGGTGAAGACGCGCATGAGCCCGGACTCCGGGCGGTCGAAGAGAAGCGCGGTGACGAGAAGCAGGAAGCCGATGCCGGCGTAGAACGGCACCCGGGTGCTGGCCGCGAGGCCCACCATGGGCTCGACGCCGTAGGCGTAGCCGATGATGGCCTGCAGCGGGACGAGCGCGGCGGCGAGCGCGAGGAGCTGGCCCGGGCGGGTCCCGCTCTCCGTCTCCATGTCGTGCACCGCGAGGCCGGTGCCGATGAAGAGGAAGGCGAGCGCGGCGTTGGGCGCCATGCGTCCCGGGAAGTCCGGACCGGCCGGGTCCTGGAAGAGCAGCTGGTCGATGCCCAGGTTCACGTGGGCCACGTACTCGACGAGGGTGAAGAACCCCACCGAGGCCACCACCACGCCGATCACCTTGGCGAGCAGCCGGGCCTTCGGGCCCGACCGCCGGGAGGCGAGCGTCCGCGCGGCCAGGCCGGCCGCCACGAAACCCAGCGCCGAGTTGGCCTTGACGGCGAGCGATCCGGGGAGCCCCGACCGGAGCAGCGGGAGGTCGAGCGCCCAGCCGATGAGGATGGCGACCCCGAGGAACGCGGTCGCCTCCGCGGCGGCGCGCGCGAGCGTCTCGAGGTTCCGGGGGAGTCGCCGGGTGTCGACGGACATTGGGCCACCCGGGCCGCTCCGGCCCGGCTCCCGGCCATGTTGTCCCCCTCTTCCCCCGGGCGCAAGCGATGCCTCGGATGCCGGCGCACGGGAGGCCGGCGCCGAGTGGATCGGGATGGGGCCCGTGTTACCCTGCCCCGTGGAGGCCGCCATGAAGATCACCCCCCTCGACATCCAGCAGAAGCGCTTCTCCCGGGCGGTCCGCGGCTACGACCGCGAGGAGGTCGAGGCTTTCCTCTCCCTCGCCGCCTCGGCGTTCGAGGACCTCGTGAAGGAGCTCCACCACCTCCGCGAGGAGGTCCAGCGCAAGGACGACGAGATCGCCTCCCACCGGGGTCGCGAGCGCGCGCTGCAGGAGACGCTCGTCGCCGCCCAGAAGGCCAGCGACGAGATCCGCGAATCGGCCCGCAAGGAGGGCGAGATCACCATCGCCGAGGCCGAGCTCCAGGCCGAGAAGATCGTCCAGGGCGCCCACCAGCGCTTCCTGCGGATCGTCGACGACATCCAGGAGATGAAGCGGCTGCGGGTGCAGTTCGAGACCTCGATCCGCGCCCTCGTGGAGGGCCACGGCCAGCTGCTCGACACCTTCCGCGGGTCCGACCCCGGGGATCCGGTCGAGTACCTGACCGGACGGAAGAAGGGCGGCGGCGAGGGCTAGAACGGGGTCAGTGGGCCTCCGCC
>JBAVCR010000072.1:0-19056 GCA_049586815.1 Anaeromyxobacteraceae bacterium | reverse complement strand
CCTCCACGTGAATGGCGTGAAGAACGTCGTCATCGCCCCCACCATCACCGGCTTCACCTACAACGCCTCCAAGCAGTGCAACGGCACCTGCCACAGCAAGTCCCACTCCAACTTCACCTGGTAGGCGAGAGTAGGCGGAAGTATTCGCCCGGTACCCCTTTCCGGGGCGGTACCGGGCGTTGTATTTTGACCGGCACATCGAGGGATTCAGCGCAGCGCCCGGCACGGGAGGGGTCCTGGCACCGGGCGCACTCTTGGCTCTGTCAGGGAGAGCCCTGGAGGACGTTCATGCCGTCGACGCGTACCCTTATCCTCGCGCTGGTTCCGGTCGTCGCCCTCGTCGCCGCGGGGTGCTCGAACTCCCGCCCCGCCGCATCGACCGGCACGGCCGAGGAGAAGGAGACCTGCGTCCTCTGTCACGGCTCCATCGGCCGCATCGGCAACCTCCCCGGCACGGACCCGCTGCTCCCCTCGTCCCCGCCGTCCGCCCCGAACGGGAAGCCCGACGCGGTCGTCGGCGCCCACCAGACCCACGTGAATCCCCCGCTCAACGGGACGATCCGCGGCCCGTTCGCCTGCAGGGAATGCCACGTCGTCCCCACGAGCCTCGCGCACGCCACCAATCCCCCCGCGAGCCCGGTGGTGTTCGGCGCACTCGCCGGCGCACACGGCGCGAGCCCAACGTACAATCCGGCGACCTTCGGCTGCGCCGCCGTCTACTGCCACGGCAACTTCGACTACAACGGCGTGAAGGGGAACGCGCTGTCGCTCGTCTGGAACGGCCCCACCGTGGGCTGCGGCGACTGCCACGGGCTTCCCCCCACCGGCCACCCCGCGCTCGCCGGCACGGTCACGCGGGCCACCTGCAGCCAGTGCCATCCGGACACCGTGAACCCCGACGGCAGCATCAACCTGACGGCCGGGGCGCACGTGAACGGCGAGGCGAACGTCACCTTCAGCTGCACCTCCTGCCACGGCACCGAGGGACGGTCCGGCTTCCAGCAGGGCACCGACCCCAACCTCGCGTCGGCTCCCCCGGTCGCCCCGAGCGGCGCCCCGAACTACGCGGTGGGCGCTCACCAGATCCACCTCAACCCGCCGGTGGTCGGCTCGGCCCGCGGCCCGCTGCCGTGCACGGAGTGCCACGTCGTCCCGACCGACATCGCGCACGCGACGAATCCGCCGGCGCAGAAGGTGGTCTTCGGGACGCTCGCGAGGACGCAGAACGCGGCCCCGACCTGGACCTCGACCACCACCGGCTGCGCCGCCACCTACTGCCACGGCGCCTTCACCTACAATGGCGTCGCCGGCGCGAACGCCACCCCGCTCTGGACCGGCCCGGCCGTGACCTGCACCTCCTGCCACGGCATGCCGCCCGCGGGTCACCCTCCCATCGGCGGCACCGTCACGGCCGCGACCTGCAGCGCCTGCCACCCGAACACGGTGAGCCCGGACGGCACCATCAACCACGCCGGGGGCGCCCACCTGAACGGCGCGGCCGACGTGTCGATCGACTGCACCTCCTGCCACGGAACGGCGGGGAGGCAGGGCATCCTGCCCGGCACGGACGCCCAGCTGGCGTCGGCGCCCCCTGTGGCGCCGAACGGCGCGCCCGCCTACGCCGTGGGGGCCCACCAGAACCACCTGAATCCGTCGGCGACCGGATCCTTCCGAGGCCCCATCGCCTGCAGCGAGTGCCACGTCGTCCCGGCGAACGGCGACCACGCCGTCTCGCCTCCCGCGCAGAAGGTGGTCTTCGGGACGCTCGCGACGACACAGGGCCGCACCCCGACCTGGACCTCGACCACGACCGGCTGCGCGGCCACCTACTGCCACGGCAATTTCAGCTTCAACGGCGTGACCGGGTCGAACGCCACTCCGCTCTGGACCGACACCGGCCTCACATGCACCTCCTGCCACGCCATGCCGCCGACGGGCCATCCCACCCTCACCGGGACGGTCACCGCGGCGACGTGCGCCCAGTGCCACCCGCAGACGGTGACGCCGGCCGGCGCCATCGACCTCGTGAACAACAAGCACATCAACGGCGCGGCCGACGTGGCCACGAGCTGCACCGCCTGCCACGGCACGGCCGGCCGGGTGGGCACGCTCGCCGGCACCGACCCGAACCTGCCGGCCTCGCCTCCCGTGAAGACCACCGGGTCGGCGGCGTCGGTGGTCGGGGCGCACCAGTTCCACGTGAACCCGCCCAGCACCGGCAGCTTCCGCGGCCCCATCCTCTGCAACGAGTGCCACGTGGTTCCCGCCGATAGCCAGCACGCGGCCACCCCGCCGGCCAATCCGGTGGTGTTCGGGACGCTCGCGAAGACGGGCGGCGTGACCCCGACCTACACCGCCACCACCCTCGGCTGCGCAGCGACCTACTGCCACGGCAACTTCAACCTGAACGGCGTCCGGGGGGCGAACGGCACCCCTCTCTGGACCGACGTCTGGGGCACGGCGACGAGCCCGTGCCTCAACTGCCACGGCCTGCCCCCCACCGGCCACCCGGCGCTCTCCGGCACCGTGACCGCCGCGACCTGTAGCGGATGCCACCCGGCCACGGTCAACGCGAACGGCACCATCAACGTGGCCGGCGGGAAGCACGTGAACGGCCTCGCCGAGTTCACCGCCAACTGCACGGCATGCCACGGTGATGCGACGCGCGCGGTGACCGTGCAGAACCAGCACCTCAATGCGGCGCCACCGGTCGCGCCGGCGGGCTCTCCGGCCTCGGTGGTGGGCACCCACCTGCTCCACCTGGCTGCCGACCCGGCACGCGCCAACCTGATCCGCGCGGCCGTCGATTGCGACAGTTGCCACGTGATCCCGACCAACGCCGACCACGCCATCCAGTTCCCGCCCGTCGTCGTCTTCACGCCGGGTACGCTCGGGACGACGCAGGGCTCGGTGCCGACCTACAACGCCACCACGCTCTCCTGCGCCACCACCTACTGCCACGGCAACTTCACCTTCAACGGCGTGCAGGGAAACCGCACGGCGACCGCCGCCTGGAACGCCACGCCCACGCAGGCCTGCACCGGCTGCCACGCCATGCCGCCCACCGGCCACCCGGCTCTCTCCGGAACGGTGACCGCGGCGACGTGCAGTGGCTGCCACCCCGACACCGTGAACGCGAACGGCACCATCAACCTGGCCGGCGGCAAGCACATCAACGGCCTCGCCGACGTGACGGGCAACCCGCACACCTCCGACCCGAGCTGGACGCTGCCGAGCCACCACGGGTACCAGGCGAGCGCCCAGGGCATGGCCTCGTGCACCGGGTGCCACACGAACTTCGGCGGACCTTCCGGCACGTCGGCAGGGTCGTGCAACGCCTGCCACACCTCGAACGGCCATGCGAACTGGCAGACCGAGTGCACCTTCTGCCACGGCAACTCCACCCAGACGGCGACGCCGGCCTCCCCGCTCTTCGCCGCCCCGCCCGTCGACTCGCAGGGCAACTCGGCGAACACCGCGGCGCGCGTGGGCGCCCACCAGAAGCACGTGGCGACCGCGGCGCTCTCGTCCAACTTCACCTGCGGAAACTGTCACGCCACGCCGCTCCCGGCCGACGTGACGCACGTGGACGGCCAGCCGGTCACCCTCTCGTTCGGGCTCATCGCGGTCACCGGCCCGGTCGCACCGACCTTCAACGGGACGACGCTCTCCTGCGCCGCGACCTACTGCCACGGCAACTTCACGAACGGGCGTCCCACCGCGTCGGGCACCCGCCCGGATCCGATCTGGAACCAGGCGGCGGCGCTCACGTGCAACAACTGCCACAGCATGCCGACCACGAACACGGGGAGGCACTCCACCCACTCCGGCTCGAGCTTCAACTGCTCCGACTGCCACAGCGGAATCGCCACCGGCACGGGCGCGAGCAACGCGACCATCGTGGGCCCGTCCCTCCACGTGAACGGCGTGAAGAACGTGATCATGGCGCCCGGAAACGCGATCACGGTCGGGTCCTCCGGAGGCAGGGTCACCTGCTCCGGCAGTTGCCACGGCAAGACCCACGGGTACAGCTGGTGAACCGGGGCCGGCTCCGCCCGGGCCACGTCCATCGATCGAGCGACACGCCCGCCCCGTCCTGCCACTTGGAGACGGCGGTGGGCGTGGTACCTTCCTGAGTCTCTCCTCAGGAGGCGCCATGCGTTCCCGTATCCCTGCCATCTTCCTCGTGATCGCGGCGCTCGGCGCCGGCGGCTGCACCGCCCGGGAGGCGGAGGGTGGCGGAGGGGGGATCGCCCCGGTGACGGGTGCGCACACGCCCCATGTGACGGGCACGCTCGCGCTCGGGGTCGCCTGCTCCCAGTGCCACGACGGCCAGTTCCAGGTCACGCTCCAGGGTCCACTCGCCACGGCGAACGGGGCCGTCCCCTCCTTCGACGGGGCCGCGCTCACCTGCTCCAACGTCTACTGCCACGCCGGCGGCCCCCAGCTCCCCATCGGCGGGGGCACCGTGCCGCTCCCGAAGTGGAATCCACCGTCGGTGGTGGGCTGCGGCGCCTGCCACGCCGCCCCCGGTGGCGCCATCGACACCACCGCCTGGCATCCGGCCGTCGCGCCGGCCGTCGAGTGCGCGCTCTGCCACCCGGGCTTCACCAACACCACCGTCAACCGGGACCTCCACGTGAACGGCGTGGCCAACCTGAACGCGCCCGACCTCGCCACCAACTGCGCCGCCTGCCACGGCGACGCGACGCGGGTCCTTCCCCCCGGCGCCCCGGCCATCCTGAAGGCCGCGCCTCCCGTCACCCGGAGCGGTGGCACGAGTCCCGACCTCCGGGGCGTGGGCGCGCACCAGGGACACCTGCTGCCCGGCACCTCCTCGATCTCCACCTCGGTGACCTGCGCGGAGTGCCACGTCGTACCGGCGAACCTGGTCCACGTCGGCCCGGCGAGCGACACCCCGGCCACGGTGACCTTCGGGCCCATTGCCTCCGCGAACGGCGCCAGCCCCGTCGTGGCCCCCACCGCGCCGGGCTCGGCGTCGCTCACCTGCAGCAACGTCTACTGTCACGGCGGCGGGCCGAACCTGCCGCTCGGCGGCGGCACCCTGACCAGCCCGACCTGGAACCCCCCCTCGGCCGTCACCTGCGGCAGCTGTCACGCGCTGCCGGGCGGCTCCGTCGACACGAGCTCCTGGCACCCGGCCATCGCGCCCGGGTCCGACTGCGGCCTCTGCCACACCGGTTACACCCGCACCACGGTGAACGCCGCCGTGCACGTGAACGGGCAGGCCGACGTCCGGGCGCCGAACCTCTCGGCGAACTGCACCGCCTGCCACGGGACCGCGGGGCGCACCGGGAACCTCCCCGGCACCGATCCGGCCCTGCCCGACGCTCCGCCGGTCGACCGCTTCGGCGAGTCGGCCACCACGCGCCGGGGCGTGGGCGCCCACCAGGCCCACCTGAACCCGACCTCGAGCGGCATCGCGAGCCCGATCACCTGCGTGCAGTGCCACGTGGTCCCGACGAACCTCCTCCACGTCGGCCCGACCTTCGTCACCCCGGCGACCCTCACCTGGGGTCCGCTCGCCACCGCGAACGGCGTCACCCCGACCTTCGACACCGCCGCCGTGACCTGCACGAACTACTGCCACGGCGCCACCACCACCGGCGGCTCGAACACCCAGCCGACCTGGACGAAGGTGGACGGCACGCAGGCGGCCTGCGGCACCTGCCACGGCAACCCGCCCGCGAGCGGCGCGCACGTGCAGCACGCCTCCCCCCAGTGGTACGGCGTCTCCTGCGGCGTCTGCCATCCCACCGGCTACGGGTACGGGGTGGTCGGTGCGGCCGCGGTTCCCGTCCACGTGAACGCGACGGTGAACATGAACCCGGTGGGCTTCTCCGACTGGAACCCCAACGCCGCCGGACCGGGCGGACTGAAGGGCACCGCGACCGGCTGCCACGGTGGCACCCGCTACTGGACGGGCGGCTCGATCGGCTCCTGCCAGTAGCCCGGAATCGTGAGTGAAGATGGGGTTTCCCTCATAGGGGAGACCCCCATCCGCACACCCCGGTCCTCGCCGAACGGGGCTAGTATGTTTTCATGCACCGCCGCGTCCTCCCCGTGCTCGCGCAGGTCGCCTGCGCGCTCCTCGCCGCTTCCATCGCCGGCTGTTCCGACGGCTCGACGTCGTCGTCCTCCTCCGGCCTCGCGCCGAAGGGAGCGGCCCACACGAGCCACCTCCGCGGCGGCGTGTTCGCCCCGGGCGGCAGCTGCCCCGACTGCCATGCGGCGACCGGGTTCGCCGTCGACTTCTCCCAGAGCCCGGCGGTGCACGCCGGCGGCGCCACCTTCGACCCCGTCACCCAGACCTGCAGCAACGTCTCCTGCCACGGCGCATTCACGTACGGTTCCATCTCGGGGACCTGGGCGAGGCCTGGCTGGAACGACACGACGCCCCTCGGCTGCGCCTCCTGCCACGGCATGCCGCCGGCCGGGCACCCGCCCATCGGCGCCACGCCCGACGCGAAGTCCTGCTCCGGCTGCCACGCCGACAGCGTGAAGCCCGACGGCACCATCGACGTCGCGAAGGGCTTCCACATGAACGGCCTCGCGGAGGCCGCCTCCGGCTCCTGCTCGGCCTGCCACGGCGACGCGGCGCGCGTGGCGCTGCTCCCCGGCACCGATTTCTACCTGTCGTCGGCCCCGCCCATCGCGCCGCAGGGCGCGGCGGCCACGGCCGTGGGCGCCCACCTCGCCCACATGAACCCCTCCTCCTCGACGGCCATGGCCACGCCCGTCGCCTGCGCCGAGTGCCATGTCGTTCCCACCGACTCCGCCCACGCCACCACCCCTCCGGCGCAGAAGGTGACCTTCGGAGCCCTGGCCTCGACCGGCGGCGCCCGACCGGCCTGGAACGCCTCCTCGGGCGGCTGCTCCGCCACCTGGTGCCACGGTTCCTTCACCCTGCTCGGCGTGAGCGGCTCGGGCGCCACGCCGCTCTGGTCGGACACCGGGACGACGTGCACCTCCTGTCACGCCATGCCCCCCGCCGGCCATCCACCCCTCTCCGGCGCCGTCAGCGCCTCGTCCTGCAGCGCCTGCCATCCCCAGTCGGTCGACGCCCAGGGACTCATCGTCGTCGCCTCGGGCACGCACGTGGACGGCAAGGCCCAGACCGCGGGGCTCGGCTGCACCACCTGCCACGGCGACGCGGCGCGCGTGGCCAACCTCGCCGGGACCGACCGAAACCTGCCTTCGTCACCACCGGTGTCGTCCCCCGGCGCGCCGGCCTACGCCACGGGAGCCCACCTCGGCCACGTGAATCCCACCGCGGCGAGCCACCTCATGCCCCCGATCGCCTGCGCCGAGTGCCACGTGGTCCCGGTCGACTCCACGCATTCGAACAACCCGCCCGCGCAGCGGGTGGTCTTCGGCCCCATCTCCCGGACCGGAGGGGCCTCGCCGACCTGGAGCAGCTCCAGCACCGGCTGCGCCGGGACCTACTGCCACGGCAACTTCGCCTTCGGTGTCGTGAGGGGCTCGAACGCCACGCCGCTCTGGACCACCACCGCCTCGCTCGCCTGCACCGGGTGCCACGCGATGCCGCCCACCGGGCACCCGACGTACACCGGGACGCCGGACGCTGCGAGCTGCTTCCAGTGCCACCCCCAGTCGGTGAACGCCGACGGGACCATCAAGCTGGGGGGCGGCCACGTCAACGGGAAGGCCGACGGCGGAGACTGCAAGAGCTGTCACGGGGACCCGCCCACCACCGGCCAGCACACCATCCGCGAGCACGTGAACCTCTCCTGCGACAAGTGCCACCCCACCGGGTTCACGAGCACGACGGTGGTGGCGCCGTTCCACGACAACGGGACGACCGACATCGGGGCGCAGGCGGGCTACAGCTGCGGCCTGACGGGCTGCCCCCCCGGCATCCGTGGCACCTGCACGAACAACTGCCACGGCCGCGAGACCTGGTAGCGACGCGCCCGGGCCCGGCCGGGCCCCGCCCTTGGGATGGGGAATTTTTCAGGATCGAGCCGAATTTCCCCTCCCCGGGACGGGGGAACGTCGCACTGCAGGTACCGATATAACTCGTGTAAATGCAACGGAGTGAATGCCCATTTCTGAAATGGCGCAGTGCATTCACTTTCCCGGGAAGTCCCACGAACCCACGACTACAGAGGGGGGCCATGCGCGCCCCCCTGTCCAGCCTTCGTCTCCCCGTGCTCGCCCTCGCCCTCGTGGCCGCCGCGTGCTCGAAGGAGACCACGGGAACCTCGGTGTCCGGGCTCCAGCCGGCCGGGGAGAACCACAAGATCCACCTCCAGGGCGGTGTCTTCGCGCCCGGGATGCACTGTGCGAGTTGCCACGCCACGACCGGCTTCGCGGTCGACTTCTCGCAGAACCCGGAGGTCCTGGCGGGCGGCGCCCGATTCGACCCGGTCACGAAGACCTGCAGCAACGTCTCCTGCCACGGCAACTTCAGCATCGGGGCGGTCACGGGCACGCTCGCCAACGTGGCCTGGGTGGACACGACGCCGATGTCCTGCGCCTCCTGCCACGCCATGCCCCCCGACGGCCACCCGGGGCTCACCGCCAGCGCCGATGCCACGACCTGCGCCTCCTGCCACGCGGGCACGGTGAAGGCCGACGGCACCATCGACGTCGCGGCCGGCCTGCACATGAACGGCCAGGCCGACATGACGGGCGGCACGTGCTCTTCCTGCCATGGCGACCCGGCGCGCGTGGGCACCATGCCCGGCGTGGACGTTCTCGTCACGTCCGCTCCGCCCTCGCTTCCCGCCGGCGCGCCCGCCTGGGCGGAAGGCGCCCACCTCATCCACCTGAACCCGAACCCCGCCATCGCGGCCGCCCGCCCCACCCAGTGCTCCGAGTGCCACGTGGTCCCCACCGACGCGGCCCACGCCACGACTCCGCCCACCCAGAAGGTGGTCTTCGGCGCCATGGCGCGCGCGAACGGCGCGACCCCGACCTTCGTCGCCGGCACGCAGGGCTGCGCTGCCACCTACTGCCACGGCGCCTTCAACTTCAACGGGGTCACGGGCCAGACGACCACGATGACCTGGACCGATACCAACCGCGTCGGTTGCACCTCCTGCCACGCCATGCCCCCTGCCGGCCACCCGCCGGTGACGAGCGGCACGCCGGCCTCCTGCAGCGCCTGCCATCCCCAGACCATCTCCGCCTCCGGCGCGGTCATCGAGTCGGGGACGCACATCAATGGCCGGGCCGACGTCGTCGCCCTCGGCTGCACGGCCTGCCACGGGGACGCGACCCGCAAGGGAACTCTCGCGGGCACCGACGTGAACCTGGTGTCCTCGCCGCCCGTGGCCACCACCGGCGCCGCCCCCGGCGTCGTGGGCGCCCACCTCGGCCACGTGAACCCGGCCGCCGCCACCGCCGTCATGGCGCCCGTGGCCTGCGCGGAGTGTCACGTCGTCCCGGCCGACTCGGCCCACGCCACGAATCCCCCGGCCTCCCCGGTGGCCTTCGGCGCGCTCGCCCGGTCGACCGGCGCCGCGCCCACCTACGTGCCCGCCTCGCTCGGCTGCGCGGCCACGTACTGCCACGGCAACTTCACCTTCAACGGCGTCTCCGGCACGAAGGCCACCGTCACCTGGACCGACACGGCCCCCGTCACCTGCTCGTCCTGCCACGCCATGCCGCCCACCGGGCACGTGGCGGTCGCGGCGCCGGTGACCGCCGCCTCCTGCGCCGCCTGCCACCCGAGCGCCGTGAACCCGGACGGCACCATCAACCTCGCGGGCAAGGGGCACCTGAACGGCAAGGCCGACGTGGCCGCGGTGGGCTGCACGGCGTGCCACGGCGACGCGAACCGCAAGGGCAACCTGCCGGGCACCGACGCCAACCTGGCCTCGTCGCCGCCGGTGGCCCGCCCCAACGCACCCGCCTACTCCACCGGCGCGCACCTCGGGCACGTGAACCCCGCCGCGGCGAGCTTCCTCATGGCGCCCGTCGCCTGCGCCGAGTGCCACGCGGTGCCGGCGGACAGCGCCCACTCCACGAACCCGCCCGCCCAGAAGGTCGTCTTCGGCGCGCTCTCCCGGTCGGGAGGCGCGGTCCCCACCTGGACGAGCACCACCGCCGGGTGCGCGGCCACCTACTGCCACGGCAACTTCAACCTGAACGGCGTGAGCGGAGCCCGGGTCACGGTCAGCTGGACCGACCCGGGGCCGGTCACCTGCACCTCCTGCCACGGGATGCCGCCCACCGGGCACTTCGCGCTCGCGGCCCCGGTCACCGCCGCCTCCTGCGCCTCCTGCCACCCGGCCGCGGTGAACGCCGACGGGACCATCAACCAGACGGCGAAGGGACACCTGAACGGCAAGGCCGACGTGAACACGCTCGCCTGCACCACCTGCCACGGCGACGCGGCCCGCAAGGGGAACCTGGCCGGCACCGACGCGCACCTCACCTCGGCGCCCCCGGTCGCCCAGCCCGGCGCTCCCTCGTACGCCGTCGGCGCGCACCAGGGGCACATGAACCCCACGGCGGCGAGCTACCTCATGGCGCCCATCGCCTGCTCCGAATGCCACGTCGTCCCGGCCGACTCGGCCCACGCCAACACCCCGCCGGCCCAGAAGGTGGCCTTCGGGACGCTCTCCAGGACGGGCGGAGCCGCGCCCACGTTCACCGCGGGCACCGCGGGCTGCGCCGCGTCCTACTGCCACGGCAACTTCACCTTCGGGACGGTGAAGGGCTCGAACGCCACGCCCATCTGGACCGACGCGGCGCCGATGGCCTGCACCTCCTGTCACGGCATGCCCCCCACCGGCCACCCCAGCTACACGGGCACGCCCAGCGCGGCGAGCTGCTTCCAGTGCCACCCGCAGTCGGTGAACGCCGACGGCACCATCAAGGTCGCCGGCGGCCACCTGAACGGCAAGGCGGACGGCGGCGGGTGCACGGGATGCCACGGCGACCCGCCCACGACGGGGAAGCACACCATCAGTGACCACCGCAACCTGCGCTGCGACAAGTGCCACCCCACCGGGTTCACCAACGCCGCAACCGTCGCCCCCTTCCACAACAACGGGACGACCGACATCGGCTCCCAGGCCGGGTACAGCTGCGGGCTGAAGGGCTGTCCCACCGGCACGCGCGGCAACTGCACGAACAGCTGCCACGGCAGGGAGACCTGGTAGGGATCGCCGGGGCCGCCGGCCTTCCGGGGGTGGCGCCCCGACGCGGGAAGGCCGGCTACCTCTTCGGCGCGCGGCCCGGGATGCCCACCACCGCGGCCACCGCCGCGAAGTAGGTCGCGCTCCGCCAGGCGGAGCCGGTGAGCGGGCAGGTCCCGTTGCAGCCGACGAGCTGGAAGTAGACGAGGCCGGCCACCGCGCCTCCGACGGCGAAGACCGCGACCCGCCACGGGGAGCTCCAGAGCTGCCTCAGCCTGCCGACGCCGTTCTCCACGATTCCCTCGAGGCGGCCCCATTCGTCGCTTCCGGGGGCCGCAGCTGAGATGATACGGGATGAGAGCCAGCGCGGCCCCGGAGGATTCGAGGCACGCGCCTTCCTGGAGAAACCCGTGCCCCGCGCCCTCCTCCTCGCCCCCCTCCTCCTCGCCGCGACGACCGCTTGCTCCGCCCCCGAGAAGGCGCGCTCCGCGGCGCCCGCCCCCGCCGCCGTACCGGCCTGGGAGGCCGACAACCCGCTCCGCCCCATCCCGGAGGCCCCGCTCGGCGTCGCCGCCGAGGTGTCCGACCTGACACCCCGGGTCACGCCGGAGAAGGTGCGCCTCGGCCGCTGGCTCTTCTTCGACAAGCGCCTCTCCGCCGACGGGACGGTCTCCTGCGCGTCCTGTCACGACCCGAAGGCCGGCTACAGCGAGAACGACCCGGTCTCCACCGGGGTGGGAGGCAAGACGGGCACGCGCAAGGCCCCCCCCATCCTGAATGCCGCCTTCCCCATCTTCCCGGTCTGGTTCTGGGACGGGCGGGCCTCGTCGCTGGCGGAGCAGGCGAAGGGCCCCATGGAGAACCCGGTCGAGATGGCGATGACCCACGCCGGGATCGAGTCCTCCGTGCGCGCCGTGCCCGGCTACGCGCGCTACTTCGCCGAGGCCTTCGGCGACCCGCACGTCGACGTGGACCGGATCGCCCAGGCCATCGCCGCCTACGAGGCGACGCGCCTCTCTGGCAACTCGGCCTTCGACCGCTGGGACTCGGGCGATCCGACCGCGCTCGACGATCGGCAGAAGCTGGGTTTCCGCGTGTTCATGGGAAAGGGCGCCTGCAACCAGTGCCACCTCGGCGCGAACCTCTCCGACTCGCGCTTCCACAACCTGGGCGTGGGGTACCGGGCTCCCCGGCCGGGCGCCGACCCGGCCTCCGGCTTCGCCGACCGCGGCCGCGCCCAGGTGACCGGCAAGCGCGAGGACACCGGCGCCTTCAAGACGCCGACCCTGCGCGAGGTCTCCCGCCGCGCGCCGTACATGCACGACGGCTCGATCGCCACGCTCCGCGAGGTGGTGCTCCTCTACGACCGGGGCGGCGTGCCGAACCCCTGGCTCTCCCCCGAGATGAAGCCCCTCCACCTCACGCCGGCGGAGGTCGACGCGCTGGTCGCCTTCCTGCAGGCGTTCGACGGCGAGGGCTTCGAGGACGAGGCGCCGCGCAGCTTCCCGCGCTGACGCCCCGCCCCGTCACCAGATGGGGCGGGCGGCCTGCAGCCGGGCGTAGCGGTTCGGCGCGAACCGCTTGAACGCCACGACGAGCGGGATGGTGACGATGGCGAGCAGCAGCACGGCGAGAGCCACGCCGACCACGGCGTACCCGACCGACACCGCTCCGAGACCGAAGAAACCGAGCACCGGGACCAAGAGGAACTTCTTCATGTCCAACCTCCGTCCAGCAAGCGCACGAACTGCGTGTTTTCGCTTCGAGTGAAACTCTGCACATTTTCCCCAATAAGGTCAATGGTACAGAAATTTTCATCACCCATGCGGGATGATTCAACAGTCGAAATTTGCGCAAAGAGGGACCCGGCTTCGTGGAGCTGTCCAGTCCACGTAGAGGCCTAACCGAGCCTTTGCGCAGGATTTTCGCCAGAGGTTGGGGCCGCGTCGACGTCAGCCGCTCCCCAGAAGGGACCGCCCACGCCGCCGCATCCCGTATTCGACCGCGACGAGCCCGACCGCCGCGATGAGGGTCGACGCGACCACCGTGGCGCCCACGAGCCCCTTGCCGCCATCCGTCACGGTCGTCATCCGGAGGCTTGCGTGCCACAGCGCCGCCCCGAGGATGCTCCCGCCGGTGCGCGCCACCAGGAAGGCGAGGACGACCGATGCCGACACGATGAGGACGGCGCTGCCCGCGAGCGGCACGAGGAGCCAGCCGTCGGCGGGGACCCAGGCGCGGTTCACCACGAGCAAGGGAAGCACCCAGAGGCCCCAGACCGGGGCCACCGCGACGGCGCCGCGCAGCGGGCCCAGGCGCTGCTGGAGACGCGGCAGGAGGAATCCGCGCCACCCCACCTCCTGCCCGAAGCCGACGCCGACGAGCACGAGGTCGAAGACCGAGACGAGCGGCATGGCGGGCAGGCCCGGATAGCGCGCGAAGGACGACGGCGGAGGGGCGGCGTGCCCGAGCAGGGGCAGGACCGAGGCCACGGCGAGCGCGACCCAGAGCGGTGCGGGGGCGAGCAGCCAGAACCACGGGGACCGCCAGGGGAAGCGCAGCATCCGGAGCCCGAGGTCCTTGAGGCCGGTCTCCCCCGCTCCCACGGCGGTCACGAAGAAGGCGGCGAAGGCTGGCCCGACCATGCCCGCCATGTCGGTGGGCAGGTGCCCGGGAACGATCCGCGCGCCCGAGGCCGCGAGCGAGAGCCAGTCCGACCAGGAGAACGCGAAGGCGGTGGCCAGGAACGCGGCGAGCGGGTGCGTCCGCACGCTTCGCAGCGTGGCGTACACCGCCGTGGCGAGATGTTCGAGCACCGGGGCGCTAGCCCGGACGCCCCACGAACCAGGAGAGGAGCACGTTCACGAGGCTGACGACGATCGCTCCGAAGAACGCCGACCAGAACCCCTCGACGCGGAACCCGAGGCCGAGGCCGCCCGAGATGGCCGAGGTGATCCAGAGCGCGAAGGCGTTCACGACGAAGAAGAAGAGGCCGAGCGTGAGCAGGATGAAGGGGATCGAGAGGAAGGTGAGGACCGGCTTCACCACCGCGTTCACGATGCCGAAGACGAGCGCGACCCCCAGGAAGCCCATCCAGCCTCCCTGGTAGGAGATTCCCGAGACGAGCCTCAGCGCCACCCAGAGGGCGGCGGCGTTGAGCAGCAGCCGGAGGACGAACTCCATCTCAGTGCGCTCCCGGGGCGACGAGCTGCGCCCCCTTGCGGGCCACCATGGCGAGCATCACGTAGTTCCAGCCCTGGAAGATCATGTCGATGGCCACGAAGAGGCCGATGACCCAGAGGGACGACTCCGGCCAGCCCCGCCAGATGAGCATGCCGAGCAGCGCCGAGACCGCGCCGTTGAAGAGGCCCCAGCCCCAGCCCGGGTGGCGGCTCGACACCGAGCCCACCATGCGGAAGGCCCCGAGCACGAGGAAGTACGCGGCCACGAGCAGGGTGAGGACCGCCAGGCTGGCCACCGGGCGGATCCAGACCACCACCCCGGCGGCCATCGAGAGGAGCCCGCCGAACAGGAAGAGGAAGAAGCCGGCCCACTTCTGGTGCCGGAAGGCCTGCACGATCTCCGCGGCGCCGTACACCACGAGGAGGCCGCCCACGAAGACGGTCGTCACCACCGAGACCGCGAACTCGTAGCCGAGCCCGATCACGCCCGCCACCACCAGGATGATCCCCCAGGCGAGGAGCCACCCCCACGCCTTCTGGAGCTCGCCCGCGACCGCTGCCCGCGCATCCACCATGACCATGTAGAACCTCCTCGTGGCTTCCTAATGCCCGTCCCGGCCACCGCGGCGATAGTCCCCTCATGGGACACGACGAGTGAATCCGCCGGGCGCCCCTGCCGGGCTGTCAGACCCCGGCCCTAACCTCCGTCCCGTGCCGCCCCGCCGCTTCCTCGCCCTCGACCTCGAGACCGTGCCGGACGAGGAGCTCGTGGCGTCGGTGGACGGCGAGCCCGGGCGGCCCTACCCGGAGGCCCTGCGGCGGCTGCTCGACGAGCGGCGCTCCCGCAGCGGCGGCCGCTCCGACTTCCTGCCCATCCCGTACCACCGGCCCGTGGCCGCCTGCACGCTCGAGGCCGAGGAGCAGGGCGGCGTGGCGCGGGTGGTGGGGGTCACCGCCTGGACCGACCGGGCCGGGGACGAGGCTGCGTTCCTGCGGCGCACCTGGCAGCGGATCTCCGGACGCACGCTCGTCTCCTTCCACGGGCGCGGCTTCGACCTCCCGGTGCTGGAGATGCGCTCGCTCAAGCTGGCCGTCCCGGCGCCGCGCTGGTTCCGGGGCGCCCGCGCCGAGGGAGCCGAGGACCACCTCGACCTCATCGACCTGCTCTCGAACGGACGCGCCGCACCGGCCGCGCCGCTCGACCTCTACGCCAAGCTGGTGGGGCTGCCCGGCAAGGAGGAGGTGGCCGGGCGCGACGTCCACGTGCTCTACGCCGCGGGCGCGCTCGACCGCATCGCCGCCTACTGCATGACCGACGTGGTGCAGACCTGGCTGCTCTTCCTGCGCTACCGGCTGGTGGAGGGGAGCCTCTCCCGCGAGGGCTACGCGGAGAGCGTGGCCTCCGTCCGCGACGAGCTCCCCGGCATCGCGCGGCGCAGCCTGCCTCCCGCGGAGGCCGGGCTGCTCGACGGCTGGATGGCGCGGAGCGCGCGCTTCCTCGGTGAGCCCGCACCGGTCCGCCAGGCGCGCTGAATCGCGCGCCCGGCGGCCGGAAGCCGGAGGGTGACCTCTAGCGAGGGGCCTTCTTGGCCCTGCGCTTCCGCTTCTTGGACCGGACGGCGGCCCGCTTGGCGGCGGTTCGCTTCACCTTGCTGCGGTTCTTCACCTTGCGCTTGGTGCGGTTGGACGCACCCAGTCGATTCGAGAGATTCGCCATCTCGCTCCTCCTTGGTGGCTCGGGAGTCTAGTCGCCGGATCTCCCAGGTCAAATCAAGCGATCCAGTCCTTCTCCTTCAGCTTCTGCGGCAGGTACTCCTCGGTGATGAAGGAGATCCCGCGGCGCGAGAGCGCCTCGAGCTCGTACTTCACCCCCGACCGCACCATCTCCTCGATCTCCTGCTGCCACTGCTTGGCCTGGAACCAGGGGTAGGCGAGCATCTGCCTCGCCCGCGCCACGTCGCCGTCGTCCATCTTGATGGCCACGTTGGACGGCAGCGTGTAGGTGACCTTGTCGAAGGAGGAGAGGCCGATGAAGCGGGCGTCGGGCACGGCCATCCGCATCGACTCGAAGGCCAGGTTGATCGACCCCTGCTTCACCACCGAGTAGATGTAGAAGCCCCACGGGTCGTTGTCGACCAGCACGTACACCGGAAGTGACAGCTCCCGGTGGAGCCGCTGGACGATGCGCCGCACGCCGCGCGGCGGCTGCCCTCCGCCGTGGACGATGATGGCGTCCTGGCGCTTCCAGAACTTGTCCTCGTTGAAGCGGCTCCAGACCGCGTCCTTCTCGACCAGCAGCACGTACCTGGCCTCGTGGCGGACGAACTGGATGACGTTCTCCTCCACGATCGACGGGACGCCCCAGCCGCCCGAGCCCATGCGGCGCAGGTCGATGGTGTCGCCCGAGTCGCGGATGGTGATGGGCCCGACCATCGTTCCCTTGCGGGAGGCGAAGAGGTGCAGCTCCTCGCGGAGCGCGTCGAGGGCCACCTCGATGTCCTCGATGATGGGGTCGCTCTCGTCCTGCTCCTCGAAGGTGTTCTGCTTGGTGTCGCCGATGGTGTGCTTGGTGATGTAGTAGAGGTCGCGGATGCTGGTGGTCTTCCCCGACTCGATGAGCTCCTTGCAGGCGTCCCCGACGAGGAAGGTCTGCATGAACTTCTTCGCCATCGAGACGTTGAAGAAGTAGCGCTTCTGGCGCTGGTTCCCGAGCTCCACCACCCGCTTCCGCTCGTTGAAGCGGACGTTGGCGAGGCTGCGCACCGGGATCTCCACGAAGGGGTTCCCTCCCCCCTTCACGGACCGCAGCACGGCCTCGGCCAGCTTCTCGATCTTCGCGACGGTCTTCTTCGACACCGCGTCCATGCGCGCCATGGGTTACTCGTCCTCCTCGGAGCGCCGCGGGCGCCTCGACGTCTTCTCGGCCGCCTCCTCGAGCTTCGCGTCCTGGCTCTCGAGGTCGGCCTCGGTCACCTTCTCGGCCACCTTCATGAACTCGCGGCGGATCGGGTCGGGGCTGCGCCCCACGATCTTGCCGATGGCCTGCGCCACCTCGTGGATGTAGAGCTCGAAGATGGAGCGGCGCTGCGCCTGGTAGTCGGCGTGCTGCCGCTTGCGGATGTGGGCGGCCAGCTTGCGCCCGCACTCCTGCGCCGCGAGCTGGATCTCCCGGAGGATCTCCGGGTAGTGGGCCACGGCCTCCTTCGACTCGCTCGTGAAGGGCACCCAGACCGACGCGATGTGCACGAGCAGCGCCATCGGCCCCACCGGGAGCGAGCCCTTGGGCTGGGAGAGCAGGTAGTTCCGCCAGTCGGTCTTCACCACCGCGTCGGTGATGCCGCAGGCGCCGCGCTGGAAGAGCAGGGGCACCCGGTTCGCGAAGCGGAAGAGCTCCACCGGCTTGTCGGCCGGCCAGCTCCCGCCGTAGGCGAGCCCCACCTCCACCTGGAACGGGTTCCCGCGATAGACCCGGGGGGGCCGCGTCACCGTCGCGATGAAGTAGTCGTGCCCCTTGATCTTCTCGACCCCCTCCTCGGCCTCGGCCTCGGCGGCCGGGGCGGGCGCGGGGGCCTTCGCCTTCTTGCCCTTCCTCTTCGCCGCCTGGTCGAGGTCGAGCTGGCCGCCGTCGTCCTCGGGGCCGTCGGTCTCGATGACGGAGAGGAAGGAGACGAGCCCCTGGCGCATCAGCGCGTCGCCGATGGGCGACAGGCAGTTCGTGGGCGGCGCCATGATCCTGGTGGCCTGGATGCCCTGGTGGAGCTTCTCGGCCAGGTCGCGGTCGGCGGCGATCTCGCGCGGGCGGACGCGCTCCTTGAGGCCGGCGTTCTTCACGATCTCGCCGGAGACCTGGGCGGAGACCCGGCTGAAGGAGGTCTGGAGGAAGCCGCGCACGTCGCGGCTCTTCGAGTCTCCCGCCATGGTCATGAGCGCGCCCAGCTCGACGCCGTGCGGGTGGGGCTTGATCTCGAGCGCCTCCTTGGGGAGCTCGCCCGTGGCCCGGGGGAAGGTGAGCCGCTCCTGCTTGGGACGGACGTAGTGCACCGTGCAGTGCGGGTTCGCGAGCGCGGTGTGCTCGACGTAGCGGTTCACGAACTTCTGGCCGGCCTGCCAGTTGGCGACGATCTCCAGCTCGACGCGGGTGCCGTGCTCCGGGCCCCAGTCGGCGAGGGCCTCGTCGCGGGTGACCACCGGGCTGTTCTTCCGGGTGTCGATCTGGATGTCGAAGGAGTGGGCGGGCTTTCCCTTCCCGGTACGGGAGACCACGCGGATGGGCTGGCCGGTGGTGAGCTGGCCGTACATGGCGGCCGCGCTGATGCCGATGCCCTGCTGGCCGCGCGACTGCTTCAGCCGGTGGAACTTGGAGCCGTAGAGGAGCTTGCCGAAGATCTTGGGCGCCTGGGCCTTCACGATGCCCGGCCCGTTGTCCTCCACCGCCACCACGAACCGCCCCTCGCCCTTGGTGAGCTCTCCCGACTTCTCGAAGCCCAGGTCGCGGACCTCGATGACGATCTCGGGAAGGATGCCGGCCTCCTCGCAGGCGTCGAGCGAGTTGTCCACCGCCTCCTTGATGGTGGTGAGGAGCGCCTTCGACGGGTTGTCGAAGCCGAGCAGGTGGCGGTTCTTGGTGAAGAACTCGGAGATCGAGATCTCGCGCTGGCGGGAGGCCATCTCCTCGGCGGTGGCGCGGCGCTTCGGGCGCCTCGCCTCGGGCTCCGGCGCGACGGCCTCGACCGCCTCCATGG